>JAEDJU010000219.1 GCA_016296195.1 Candidatus Methanomethylophilaceae archaeon
AGGAACCATTGTGAGAACGATTTCGTACGCATAGGTCTCTCCGCCACCCTGGCGCCCATAGACGCGATAGCCGGATACCTGGTCGGTTGCAACCCCGACGGGACCCCGCGTGATGTGGCGTTGATAGAATCCGGATCCAAGAAACAGCTGGACCTGAAGGTCATATGCCCCACGGATGACATGACCACCCTCTCGTCGGACATAGTCAACTCGATGATGTACGACACACTGAAGGAGTTGATCGACCAGCATGACACCACCCTCGTCTTCACCAACACCCGTTCCGGTGCCGAGAGTGTCGTCTACAAGCTGAAGGAGCGCGGTCTGGACAACATCGAGGTGCATCACAGCTCCCTCGGCAAGGAGATAAGGCTCGATGTGGAGGAGCGTCTCAAGCGCGGGGAGATCAAGTGCGTCGTGTCCTCCACATCCCTGGAGCTCGGTATCGACATCGGTTCCGTTGACCTCGTATGTCAGATCGGTTCCCCCAAGTCGGTCGCCAAGGGACTGCAGAGGATCGGTCGCAGTGGTCACAGTTTCGGAAAGGTCGCCAAGGGAAGGCTGTTGGTGTTCGATCCCGACGACCTCGTGGAATGCGCGGTGATGTGCCGTGCGGCCCATCGCGGTGACATTGACCGTGTGGGGATACCCGAGAACTGCCTGGATGTCCTGTCGCAGACGGTCGTGGGTATGAGTCTCGACAGCAGATGGGATGTGGATGAGGCCTACAGGCTGGTCAAGGGATCATACTGTTACCGCAACCTGCCCGAGGAGAGTTTCACGGAGGTCCTCCGTTACCTCGGATCCAAGGATGATTTCGAGGGCGTCTACTCCAAGATATGGTATGACACCGAGGAGAGGCAGTTCGGCAGGAAGAAGGGTTCCCGTATGATCTACTTCATGAACCTGGGGACGATCCCCGAGGAGGCCAACTACCGTGTCGTCACCAACCATGGGACCACGGCGGGGGAGCTCTCTGAGAAGTTCGTGGAGAGACTGTCTCCCAGGGATGTCTTCGTCCTCGGCGGAAGGTCGTTCGAGTTCGTCCGCTCCAAGGGCATGACCGCCTATGTCAAGGAGGCCAACGGAAGGAAGCCCACCGTCCCCTCGTGGGCAGGCGAGATGCTTCCTAGAAGTTTCGACCTGTCGATGGACATAGCACAGTTCAGGAAGGAGATGTCCGAGAGGATCAAGCTGCCGGATGAGGAAGCCATCGAGGGGATCTCCAAGGAGTTCGATGTCGACAAGGGCTCCGCTAGGAGCATGCTTTCCTATTTCAGGGAGCAGGAGATCGTCGCTGGATTCATCCCGGACTGCGACAGGCTGGCCGTGGAGGAGTACATAGATCCCTCCGGCAACCAGAAGATGGTATTCCACTTCCCATTCGGACGCAGGGTCAACGATGCGCTCTCCCGTGCATACGCCTACAGGATGTCGGGGATGATCGGAGCCAACGTGTCCGTCACCATCTCGGATGACAGTTTCATGCTCGGATGCCCCAGGAGGTTCGATCTGTCCCTGATCCCCGGTCTGATAAGGGCGAAGGAGCTCGATGCCGTCCTCAGGAAATCGATCAAAGACTCCGAGATCTTCAAGCTCAGGTTCAGGCACACCGCCGCCCGCAGTTTCATGATCCTCAGGAACTACATGGGCCGCCCCATATCGGTGAACAGGCAGCAGATACGTTCCACCTACCTCCTCGAGATGCTCGGGGACATGGACAATGTCCCGGTCATCGAGGAGACCTACAGGGAGGTCCTCGAGGATGACATGGACATCAAGAACGCCAAGTACGTCCTGGACCTGATCGAGGCGGGAACGATGAAGGTGGATGTCATCGCCTACACCGGCACCCCCTCACCGTTCGCCCATTCGGCCATCCTGTCGGGTTTCAGCGATATCGTCCTGATGGAGGACCGTTCGGCCCTTCTCAGGGAACTCCACAGGAAGGTCCTGTACCGTGCCCTGGGTGATTCCGTCAGCGAGTTCGAGTTCACAGAGGATCAGATAGTCCCGTACTTCGCCCAGAAGGCCCCTCGCATCATGGACAAGGGGGACATACCCAAGCTTCTGATGGCCACCGGACCGCTCCAGGCCATCCGTGAGCGTGGGAGGAACATCTACACCTACACGGATGAGGACAAGAAGACCGTGGACGGATGGGTGAGGGAGCTCCTCCGCGACGGTACAATAGGTACTGTCTTCCTGGATGAGCCCCACATCATGGTTTCATCCGAGATCCCCTACTATGCGGCCGCGACCCGCAGGGTACGTGAACTGACGGAGACGGACCAGGATGTCTATGATTCGGTCGGGACCGACACCTCCATCTCCGACATCGCCGCCGGATTGGAGATCAGTGACGACATGGCCTTCAGGTCCATGAGGAAACTGGA
>JAEDJU010000029.1 GCA_016296195.1 Candidatus Methanomethylophilaceae archaeon
AGTGCTTCTTCTGCAGGAGGGGGTATGTCAACAACTGCACCGACCCTAATGGTGGATGGGCCCTCGGATGCAGGATCGACGGCGGTCAGGCGGAATACGCGAGGATACCCTATGCCGACAACGCACTGACACCGATACCCGATCACGTATCCGATGACATGGCCCTTTTCACAGGTGACATCCTCTCCACCGGATACTGGGCCACGGACATCTCCGATATCGGAGAAGGTGATGTGGTTGTGGTCATTGGTGCGGGACCGACCGGATTGTGCTGTGCCATGTGCGCAAGACTCCATTCCCCTTCCAAGATCGTGATGGTCGAGACCAGGGAGGACCGTCGCAGATTCGCAAAGGAGCATGGCATCGCAGATATCGTCCTGGATCCGGAGACGGGTGATGTCGAAAGGTCCATCGGGGACCTCACCGAAGGGAGAGGAGCAGACGTCGTGATGGAGGTCGCCGGAGGCAGGGGGACCTTCGAGATGGCATGGAGGGTCGCCCGTCCGAATGCAACCGTCACCATCGTCGCCATGTATCCTGAGCCTCAGACCATCCCCTTGCCGGACATGTACGGAAAGAACCTGACATTCAAGACCGGCGGTGTGGACGGATGTCACTGTGCCGAGATAATGGAGCTCATCTCCGAAGGCAAGCTGGATCCATCCATCCTCATCACACATGAGTTTCCGTTCGACAGGGTGATGGAGGCCTACGATCTGTTCTCATCCGGTTCGGAGGGGGTCATGAAGGTCCTGATCAGGATGTGGTCCCCGACCTCTCCCCGAGCATCCCGCGGATGAGGAATGCTATGGACATGACGGTCAGACCCGCACCGAGCATCTCCTCCGACGGGAGTACGGATGATATCAAGATGAGGGTCCCTGCCAACGCCGTTCCCATCATCATCACCCTATCACCCGTCTCTGAGAATCTGTATGCGGCGTAGAGTGCGAACAGTGCGGATACGATCATCACCACCAGCGGCGGTGCCATGTCGAGGATGGACAGCGGGCCGACTATCAGCCCGTATATCGATACAGCCACCAGTGCAGAGGCATCGCCGATTCTGTTGGATGAGGCCGAGACGACGGAGTAGGACAGGACGACCAACGATATCACAGCCGCGGATATGGTTGAAGGCACGTTCCCCGCCAGAAGGACGGATGTCCCCGCGGCAGCGGCCATGAGGAACGGTCCGGTCCTTTCATCTATCGGAATCGTTTCGCATTTCCTTCCGAATACGAGCTTCTCCGAACCGTCAACGAGCATGACCGCTCCGATAAGGACCATCATCCAGTTTCCGAGCAATGCCACGGAATCAACGGCAGACATGAACATGGCAATGGTGACCGAGACGGAGACCGATGCGGCCCCCCACTCCCTCTTAATCATCAGGACCAGGGACACCATCGCCGCGAGTAGTGTGGATGCGGGTTCGAATCCCATGTTAGCACCCATCGATGCGGATGCCCCGTATCCGAGGCACCACGAGGACACGGCGAGGACGAACATTCCCTCCATCTCCGAACCGGTGCGGAAAAGCCATGCGGAGACGATCAGCGTCATTACGGATATCGTCACCACTGCAAGCGAGGGGCCGAGACCGCCATCGGGGAATAGGAATCCTGTCGCTCCCGTCCATATGAGCACCATGGAGCACATGACCGTCCCGCAGATGCGGATGCAGCGGGGGATGTCCCTCAACGGACCCTCCTCGATGAGGTCCTTTCTCCATCTCCATGACACCTTCGGTAGGATCACACGTCCGGTGTCGTATTCTATCCAGAGTGTTATCGCTACCATCCCTGAGACGATCTTGACGGCGATGTTCATGATGTCGAACAGGTCGGTCCTGGGAAGAAACGGTCCAACCGACAGCCCCAGGAGGACGAACAGGGACATCATGAACATGATTTTGTCCTTCATCCTGAAGTAGGTGTACGCGACGGTGACGAACAACAGGACCATCAACAGTCTGTATCCGACGGGCAGGGTTGACCCCGCGAACGACAGTACGGCAGATGCGACCCCCACTGTGCAGGACCCGAACAGGAACAGAGCGGCCGCGGCGATCCCCTTGGCCATGCAGTAGAATCCGAATCCCGATGCCATCAGGAGAAGGACCAATCTAAGTATGTCCATCCCAGAATCGTCCACCGATGCGATGATCCCCGTCTCGGATATCAGCGACAGTATCAGGAGGAGCAGGATGGTCACCGTCATTATCAGGACCACCGGGTACTGGTTGTCCGATTGTTTCGTGCTCGCCCTTTCGGTCATCCTCGGTGTCTTCGACAGTCCGAAACGGTACGTCTTCTTCATGGAGACTATCAGGAACACGATCCCTGCTAGGAGCATCATCGAGGCGTGGACGGTGTTGGAGTCTGTGATGAGCGATGATGCCAGTGTTGCGATAAGCATGATGCATCCGAAGGAACGGAACGGACTGTGCTGCCTTGCGTACACGTATGCGCAGACGGCGAATCCGATGACCATGAACACGTTTGTCGGTAGGGGGGCATTCGCATCGGGGACGCTGTCAGCCAATGGGAACACTATCGCCATGGTCCCCGAAAGAATGAGGAGTACAGTCTCCGTTATCATCCTTCCCTTCATCGCAATGACCGAGAACCCGAGTACGTAGATGCACCCTACCAAGAGGACACGGTTCGACACTACGATGTCGCATTCCAGGAATTCCGTCAGGGCGGTAGTGATGAGCATGAACGCCAGCACCATCAGTCCGGTGGAGTGGGTTGCGGGGATCGCCGGCAGGATTTCGTTCTTCCTCACTTCCTGTTCTCCGTCAGACCGGGACGCGGAGATCATAGATGTCAATGCTAGGACGGACAATCCGATTTCCAAGGGGATGTTGGAGCCGGTGATGGTGGATACGGCGGATCCGAAGGCGAACGTCGCCATACCTGCTCCGAAAATGCGGTTCCCTTCGGCGATGCACGATGCGCTGCAGATCACCGATATCGCGGATGCGGATGCCGCCATGATCCTCCATACCTCGGGATCGGACGCCACAGACGGCGATATCACGACGGAACACAGAGAGTACATCGTCATGGCCAGTCCGATGACGGCCCTCCCGTTCAGGAGAATCTTGGCGGAGAGGACGGCGATCGATGCCCCCAGGATGACCGGGACAATCGATGTCATGTCCGTTATCAGGACCATCGCAGATTCTATCGATTGCACCGCGATGAGGGCCATGCATGCGGGCATCGCATCCACCTTTCCGTCATCCTTCGATGACGGCCCCGGTCCCATCGAACCAGCGAACATCATCGCTCCGGATGAGAGGATAAGGATCCCCGACAGTAGAAAGAGGGAGTCGTCTCCGATCGAACCGCACAGAAGGCCGACGGAAAGCAGGATGATTGCGGTGGTATCCCACCTGCGGCCGTCCCTGACTAGCAGTGGTGTGCATGACAGCAGGGGTACCATGGAGGACAGTTCGAGCATGAGGTATGCCTCCAGGCTTCCGAAGTGCCCTTCCGCTATGATCGATATGGTGAGTAGATTCAACACAAGCGTCGTCGTTCCCCGTCCGATGTCTCCGTTGCGTATGGCCATCCAGGAAACAACCAGTCCCGCGGTATTAGGCACTATGAGTGACACCGAATAGGCGGAGATGTCCACGTCGCCCCATCCGATGGATAGGAGGATGGCATCGATTCCCGACCATATCAGGACGATCCCTGTCATGATGGCCGCGAGGGTGGACGGTCCGCGGTTCGCATATTGTCTCTTTTCCATCCCCATCCAATCACCATTGCATTTGTCCGCGGTTCAAGCGGTCGTCGGCGGATCCGTATCCCGATCCTTTCCGATGAATCCCACGATTCCGCGGGATACTGTCAGGACCGAGAAAATGAGTCCGCTCAACCAGCACAGTTCCGAGACCCCGGATAACACCCCCGTACCCATCAGTGATCCCGACACCAGTCCGGATGCGGTCAGGATGTAATCCTTCCTGTTCATGAACATGAATGCTGCTGCCACCTCGGCCACGGCCACCAGTATCATGGGGGTCATGTCCGTCGCGGTCCCGAGAAGGATTCCCAGGGCATATGTGATGTACGGTATGGACATGGACAGTCCGTACAGGCTCTCCACCTCCCTGCCGTCTATGAGCATCCTTATGGAGAAAACCGACACCAAGAAGGATATCGCTATGCCGGACATCCTCAGTGACCCCAGGGACGGGTCCAGGACCTGGGTCATAGCCATGGAACCCAACAGGAACATGAAGCATTCGTGGAATCTGCGGTCCTCCTCTATCCTGAACCTCCCGAATCCGATACCCACTGCACCCCTCAGCATGAAGACGACACCGGATATCAGGTACAGAACCGCACAGAACTCCTGGTATGCCCCCATGCCGAATGTGGATATCGACAGGCCCACGGTGAAGACCGCCGTCGTCAGGCCGGTGGACATGTTCTCCTCACGAAGGAGGACGATTACCGATAGCACCAGGGCGCATACCGCCGACAGGTCCGGTGACAGCACGTGGTCCCCGGTGATGAAATAGGCAACGGACATGGTCAGGCAAGCCGCTCCGACCGAGAACAGGGCCATGGCGGTTGAGTTCATTTTGTAGATGAACAGGGAGGCCGAGAACAGGAGCGTGGAGAGGGACAGCGCCATGGTTATGATGTGATGCGGCATCCCATAGTCGGATACGGTGATCTTGGTGAGACCGTACCATATCAGCATCATCCCGCAGACGAGCATCGCAGCGGCCCTGGTGGTCCCCGGACCGTTCCTCTTGGGATCCTCGGAGATACGGTCCTTCCTCCATGTGAACCAGACGTCCGGTGCCAGGCGGAGCTTCGTCTCGTATTCGATCCAAAGCGTTATGGCGGTGAGCCCGGTGGCTATCTTGAGTACTGCGGCCAGGAGCATGATGGTGCCCGTGTCGGTGGTGAACAGTCCCGAAAGGAAGTTCACCATCAGGATCAGGGTCATCGTCATGTTCAGGTATTCCTTGGAATTGTAGTTGTGACACGCCCCCACCACGGTGTATGCGGCCATGACGATGTTGAGGAGCATGGGCATCTCCATCCCCATGATGCTCAGTGTCGCGCTCAGGATGGCGTACATGGATACCAGGAACAGGGATGTCCCCGTCCCCTTGTTGCCGCTGAGGACCCCGCATACACCGAACGCCATGGCGATGGATGCCAGTATCAGGCGCACGACCTGTATCTCGGGTCCGCCGGACTGGCTCACGGTTCCGAAGTTGTAGATCATGGTCAGGAACGTCATCATTATCATTCCGACGCTCTCGACCAGTAGTATCAGATACTGTCTTGTGGATTGGGTGTTGCTGTAGCCCTCATAGACTTTCGTGTCGCCTGAGATGCAGAACCTGTATACCTTCTTCGAGGCCGTCGCCAGGAACACCAGGCCGGACCCCATGAACCCTATCGATTGGATCACCTCGGAGCCGTCCATGGGACCCAGGGTCAGCGCGATACCGAGCATCATGGTGCCGATGCATCTGGAGTACTGCCTGCGACGCAGGAAGATGAAGGCCGCCACGGAGAATCCGACGAGCATGAACAGGTTGGCGATGACGAACGAGTACTCTCCGAACGTCATGTCCGCAACGGTGAACATCAGGACGGACACGCCGGAGAGGATGAACAGCATCGCCTCGGTGACCATCCTGGCGTACATGGCCAGTACCGACACCAGGAGAACGGCGATGGACATCGATAGCATCAGGGCGTCCATACATCCGGGGCCGGTCCAGTAACTGCCGATTAGCCACGGGCAGCTCTCCACATAGGACAGGAATGCCAGGCAGGAGAGCATGAGCATCCCCGCAGTGAGCACGGGCGCCGCCCTTTCCAGTTCAAGAGGTACCTTGTCCCTCCCCACGCCATCCGTCCTGTACTCCATCACGGCTGTGGCCATCATGCTCACGGACATGGCGGCGAATCCCAGGGAGAAGGCGATGTCAGATTCGAATGCGAGGCACACCGCGATCATCGCCAACAGTACCGCACTGCCCATCGATAGGATGCGGTCGCCTGTCTTCCAGAGGATTGTGCCGACGACCATCACGGCGGGAACTATGACCGGTATGATCAGGTCCGACAGAAGGGAGCCGAGGATACCGCATATTGACCACATCAGGTCGCTCACGGACAGAAGGAACATGAGGATTCCCCTCGCCAGGCTCCCGTTCATCATCATGGACACGGACATGAGCGCGATCATCAGGGACGACATGGCCCCCACCGCATCGGTGAGTCCGGTCTCGAACGGTATGGCGGTCATCATCAGCTGTATGGATCCCAGGCACAGGCACGGGAGGACCATGGACGAGCGTTCCCCCTCCTCGTAGCTCCCGGGCTTCAGACGCATGACCCCTCTGAAGCCCCTGCCTGCGATCACGATGAACATCAGTCCCGCCATCAACAGCAGGACCCCGCTCACCAACAGGTTCAGCCCTTTAGGCAGGTTCTCGCTCACTATCGCCATCACCAGTATCGCGATCGCTGCCGATTGGAACCTTCCGTTGCGTTTCCATATCAGGAACGAGCAGAGGGCCAATGGGAAGGCGAACGCCAGGTCCAGGATCCCCAGACCGTCGGTGTGGGCGATGAAATCCCCTAAGAAGAACATGAACGACGACAGTCCGATGGTCATGGACATGATGGCCACCAAGGTCCTTCCCCTGCTGAGGCATATGACCGACAGTATCAGAACAAAACACGAGAGAACCGCCTTGGACAGCTCGTACATCCCGCAGTCCCCGGAGTCCATGCCCATCAGGTGGATGATGTTGTGGAATCCGCTCCATATCAGCAGGAGCCCCATCAGGGCGAACAGCGCCAGCGATGCGTTGAATCCGGTCTCGTGGGGTGTGTCGTTCATTCCTTCACGGGTTATCGTGTGACGATATAAATCGGGTCGGTATGCGTCCTATGCACGTCCCCGTATTCCATGTTGCCGTCCTACACCCATTATCTATCCGTTCATCGATGCGCAATACGATACAATGGAATCAGATAACGGACGCTTCGGGGAGTTCGGTGGACAGTATGTCCCCGAGGCCCTCATGAACGCTGTCATCGAGCTGCAGGAGGCATACGCCCGCTACAGCAGGGACCCCGAATTCATCGCGGAGGTCGAGGAGATGAACAGGCTCTACACGGGGAGACCGTCCCCGTTGTACTATGCCAGGAGGATGACCGAGGACCTCGGAGGTGCCAAGGTCTACATCAAGAGGGAGGACCTCAACCACACCGGTTCACACAAGATCAACAACGTCATCGGACAGTGTCTCCTGGCCAAGAGGATGGGCAAGACACGTGTCATCGCCGAGACAGGTGCGGGACAGCACGGGGTGGCCACCGCCACAATGGCGGCATACCTCGGTCTGGAATGCGAGATATTCATGGGCGAGGAGGATGTTAGGAGGCAGCTCCTGAACGTCTACAGGATGGAGCTCCTGGGTGCCAAGGTCCACCCGGTCACATCCGGTTCCGCTGTCCTCAAGGATGCCGTCAACGAGACCCTTAGGGAGTGGTCAGACAGGATATCCGACACCCATTACGTCATAGGATCCGTGGTCGGCCCCCACCCCTTCCCGCAGATGGTCTGTGATTTCCAGAGCGTCATCGGACGCGAGGTGAAGGAGCAGATCATGGAGCTGGAGGGACGTCTGCCGGACTGCCTTGTGGCATGTGTCGGAGGAGGTTCCAACGCCATGGGTCTGTTCCATGACTTCGTGGAGGATGAGGGTGTCCGTATGATAGGATGCGAGGCTGCAGGTAAGGGTATAGACACCGATCAGCACGCCGCGACCATGTGCAAGGGTACCACCGGTGTGTTCCACGGTATGAAATCCCTGTTCTGCCAGGACAGATACGGTCAGATCGCACCAGTGTACTCCATATCCGCAGGATTGGACTATCCCGGAATCGGACCTGAACACGCCTACCTCAAGGCCATCGACAGGGCCGAGTACGTTCCCATAACCGATGAGGAGGCGGTGAGCGCGTTCGAGTACCTCTCAAGGGTCGAGGGTATCATCCCCGCCATCGAGAGCTCCCATGCCGTAGCACAGGTTATCAAGATGGCCCCGACCATGTCGAAGGACCAGATAATAGTGGTCAACCTATCGGGACGTGGTGACAAGGACGTGGCCGCCATCGCACGCTACAGGGGGTTGGAACTCCATGACTGATGAGAAGCTCTTCTCCGAGAAGTCCCTGATATCCCACATCATCGCTGGATATCCGGACATAGACACGACGGGACGCCTGATACGTGCGATGGACGAAGCCGGCGTGGACATGGTGATCGTGGAGATTCCGTTCTCCGATCCCATAGCGGGCGGTCCGGAGATTAAGGGTGTTCACGCCACCGCGTTGTCCGCAGGTGTCACCACGGACATAATCTTCGACAGCCTCGAGTCCATCAGGTCCTCCTGTGACGTCCCCATCGCCATCATGACCTACTTCAACCCAATCTTCGTCTACGGGATAGAGGGATTCGTCTCTAGATGCAGGGATGCGGGCGTGGGGTATGTCCTCGTTCCCGACCTCCCCTTCGAGGAGAGGGAGGAGCTGAGGCCCGCATGTTCCGACAAGGGGATCACGCTGGTGCCGATGATCGCACCCACCTATCCCGAGAGGATAGACAGGATCCTGGATTCCGCCGGGGGATTCGTCTACATCGTCAGGTTCGAGGATGCCGCGGGATTCCCAGAGGGATACGTCCATGAACTGTCCGACATGGCGGACATGGTCCATGCCCACGGTCTCAGATGCATCGCCGATTCCGGACAGGGGGAGGCGGGAGAGGTCCTCAGGTATGTGGACGGTGCCGTCGATGGAACGGATGTCATGACCCTCGTCCTCAGGCATGGGAGGGACTGCGTACAGTTCGTCGCAGACTATGCACGCGGTGTCAGGACCAGGATCTGACAATATCTCCAGGGGTCATCACGGCCCCATAAACTACTTTCTTTTCCTGTTCACCCGTCTCCGATACCTCATCGATTCTATTAATGTACATTTTAATACAACAATGAACAATAATTACATATACCTTCCATCCTTAACCGTGTTCAGAGAGCCATGACTAACGAAGAAGGAAGATACGGGGAGTTCGGGGGACAGTTCGTTCCCGAGACCCTGATGAAAGCCGTCATCGAACTGAACGAGGCCTATACCAAGTACATGAAGGATCCCGAGTTTCTGAGGGAACTGGACGCCATGAACAGGAAGTACACCGGAAGGCCCTCCCTCCTCTACTATGCGGAGAGGATGACCGAGGACCTGGGCGGGGCCAAGATCTACATCAAGAGGGAGGACCTCAACCACACCGGTTCACACAAGATCAACAACGTCATCGGACAGTGTCTCCTGGCGAAGAAGATGGGGAAGACCCGTGTCATCGCCGAGACCGGTGCCGGTCAGCACGGTGTGGCCACCGCCACACTCGCCGCATACCTCGGACTCGAGTGCGAGATCTTCATGGGAGAGGAGGACACCAGGAGGCAGGCCCTGAACGTCTACAGGATGGAGCTCCTGGGAGCCAAGGTGCACAGTGTCAAATCCGGAACCGGAGTTCTCAAGGATGCGGTCAACGAGGCCATGAGGGAGTGGACCAACCGTATCGACGACACCCACTATGTTATCGGTACCGTCATGGGGCCCCATCCGTTCCCCCAGATGGTCTGTGATTTCCAGACCGTCATAGGACGCGAGGTCAGGCAACAGATGATGGAGGCGGAGGGTCGTCTCCCGGATTACCTGGTTGCATGTGTCGGAGGAGGTTCCAACGCCATCGGACTATTCCACGAGTTCATCGACGACCCCGGTGTCCACATGATCGGATGCGAGGCCGCCGGAAAGGGTGTCGACACCGACAAGCACGCGGCTACCATGACCAAGGGGACCGTCGGTATCTTCCACGGTATGAAATCCCTGTTCTGTCAGGACAAGTACGGTCAGATCGCACCCGTGTACTCCATATCCGCAGGATTGGACTATCCCGGAATCGGTCCGGAGCATGCGTATCTGAAGACCACCGACAGGGCCCAGTACGTCGCGATCACGGATGACGAGGCCGTGGACGCCTTCGAGTACCTCTCCAGGACCGAGGGTATCATCCCCGCCATCGAGAGCGCACATGCCGTCGCATACGCCAAGAAGCTCGCACCCACTCTCGGAAAGGACAAGATCATGGTCATAAACCTGTCCGGACGCGGAGACAAGGATGTGGCCGCCATCGCCCGCTACAGAGGGAGGGACATCCATGACTGACGACATCGCAAGGGCGTTCTCACGCAAGGCGTTCATCCCCTTCCTGACCTGTGGGGATCCAGACATCGAGACCACCGAGAAACTGGTCCTCGCTATGGCGGAGGCCGGTGCGGACCTGATCGAACTCGGTATCCCCTTCTCGGACCCCATAGCCGAGGGTCCCGTCATCCAGGGGGCGGACGTCAGGGCACTCTCGACGGGTGTCACCACCGATGACATCTTCGATATGGCGCTGAGGATCAGGAAGGTCACCGACGTACCTTTGGCGGTCATGACCTACATCAACCCCATCTTCGTCTACGGTCCGGATGCCTTCTTCACCCGCTGCAAGGAGGCGAACATCTGTGCCGTGATCGTCCCCGATGCACCCTACGAGGAGAAGGATGAGGTCTACCCGTACTGCTCCAAGCACGGTGTGAAGCTCGTTTCCATGATCGCACCCACATCCGAGCAGAGGATCGCGGAGATCGCATCCCACGCCGAGGGTTACATCTACGTCGTCTCATCGATGGGTGTGACCGGTGTCAGGACCAGCTTCAGCTCCAACCTGAGGGACATGGTCTCCTCCCTGAGGAAGGTCACCGATGTTCCATGTGCCATCGGATTCGGAATCTCCACCCCTGAGCAGGCTGTGGAGATGACATCCTTCGCCGACGGTGCCATCGTCGGTTCCGCCATAGTCAGGATCATCGCCGAGCATGGAAGGGATTCCGTTCCGTACGTGTCCGACTACGTCAGGAAGATGAGGGAAGCATTGGACGCATCCCAGTAAACAACAAAAGGCCCTTCGGGGCCTCTTACAGATCCACCACTTTCGATAGGATGTGGGGTTCCTTGCCGCAGAATGATATGCCGTACAGGATGGTTCTACCCCTCAGATCATAGTGGTATTCTTTCTCCTCGATCTGTTTCAGAGCAAGGGCCGACTCCGATTCAAAGTCATTTTCGTCCTTGCATCTTTTCAGCTCCATGACCACATTGATGTCGAAAGCCCTTTTCTTCTCCATGATTATATCGGCGAATCCCAATCCCGACTCCAAACGGTCTCCGAATATGCGGTATTGTCCGCAGAAAGCCATCAGAAGACCGATGATGAATGCTCATATTGAATGTCTTTCCGAATCTTCTCGGTCTGGTGAAGAGAAACACCCAGGTCCCAGAGTTGTCAAGAATCTCCCCAATCATCGTGGTCTTGTCTACATAGTAGCAATTCGAATCACGAATAACTTTGAAATCCTCGTTTCCGATGGGGAGGCTCTTCATACTGGTATGTTGGTCTCGTTTGGATAAGATATTATCTGATAACGAAACCGTTGGTTGAATGATGTGGATCAAATGATAATACTCATGGAGCCGAATCAATTGGTAGATTTCACAAATGGTCCATTCGTACGGAGGTTTCTCTTTTTTGGTCCATGTGCTCCTCTCCCCATATGCACATGGCGTCGAGTATCGGTATCAGGGTGGTTCCCAGTTCCGACAATGAGTACTCTACCCTCGGAGGGTTCTCCCCGTAGTCCCTCCTCAGGACTAGTCCATCCTCCTCCAGAATCTTCAGGTTCGAGCTGAGGCTCTTGAATGTGATCCCGTGTATGAACTTCTTCATCTCGTTGAAACGGATGGTACCGAACTCCGAGAGGCAGTATAGGATCGCCATCCTGTACTTTCCACTTAAATGCTAGGTGACCAGCATGTTGGTGGCCTTGGCCGCCGACACCGTCACCTGACGTGGTCAAACAGGTTGACC
>JAEDJU010000220.1 GCA_016296195.1 Candidatus Methanomethylophilaceae archaeon
TGTCCGGTTCATGGTCCGTGGGGACCATCCCGAGGGATCTCGTGAGCCAATCCGTTAGCGGTACGGACATCGAGGGATTGGATTCCACCTTGAACGACACACCTCTGACATCCGAGTCCGTGGAGGTGATGCAGTCGTAGGCACGTCTGCGTGCATTGTCCAGCATCGATAGCCCATGGGAGACGTCCCCTCTCGTGATATCACCTATCCTCTCGATGAGTTCACCCGTCGCATCGAATCCGACGGGACAGTGCCCTATCGATATCGATGGGATGCCGTAGCGTTCCGCATAGAACCTCTCGGTTTCCCTGCAGTGGTCAGGGTCGATGATTATGTTGTACTCCGCATCCACGGAGCGTTTGATCTCGTCTGTCGAAGATCCCGCGCCCGGTGCAGATATCACCCTGAGTCCGGCCTTCATCAGCACCTTGGAGATCTCCTGTATGGCCGTCATCCAGTCCTTATGCATGATGCTGAGGCCGAGGAGGTTCACGGTTCCCTTGACAGGACCGTTTCCCATCGGTGACAGGTGCTCCAGAACCCTGCGGACCATGATGTCGAAGCCATCGGTCAAAGGGCACTCGAGGTCGTCCGGATCGACTATCACCGTCTTTCCCTCCATATCCGAATCCCTGACAGCTCTGTCCAGGTCGTCGCCGACGATGGACACCCCGGACGAGGTCATCAGCATGACCATTCTGTAGTTCTCGTGGGAGATGTAGTCCAATGTGGAGGACAGTTTCCCATAGGTCCTCCCGGTGTAGTCCGGGGCCGTTATCCCGGATATCGGGACTGTGCGTTCGCCCATGTAGAACGGAACCTCGAACAGACGGTCCCTCATCGAACGTGGCAGGAGTATCTGCGATTGTATCAGCCCCTTCCTGCATCCGTTCTGACCATGGAGTACGACGGTGGCATCGGGGATGCCCTCGACCGCCATCACGGCCCCGGTGGTCCCGCAGGGTTCACTGTGCATCCTCACCACCCCATGTCTTCCAGGCGAGCGTGTCGTCCGATTCCAGGATGTTCGCGAGCCTTTCCATCAATAACATCGAGGCCCTGTGGGAGATGCATGTGTCCGGAGGTCTCATTGTCATCGTTCCGATGCCGTCGGTGAGCCTGTCCGTTCCGATCACGATGTCATATCCCCTTTCGATCACCGATCTCTTCGCAGATCCGATGTCCGGATGGGAGACGGGTGATTGGGGGAGACAGAGGGGATCCCCGACCCCGACGGTGTGGATGGACAGGTCCAATCCCCTCACGTCTGTGAGCGTATCGGCCATCCATGCGATGGAATCCACGTCATCCGACAGGATGCAGACCTTCCTGCCGGACAGGCGGGGGATGTTCCTCCCCAGGCATTCCCTGTACGACCTCTCGATCCTGGAGACTGTCGATGCGGCCCTGTCCCGTCTGTCGGTGATGTCGCCAAGTTCTGTGAGCCACCCGATCGTCGCGTGGTATCCCTTCGGGAGAGGCGATCCCATGAACCTCACACCCCTGGACTCCAGCATATCCTTCAATTCGATGTTGTGGTGGTTGAGGTCTCCCAGGACGGCCACCGATGCCCTTCCCAGTTCCCTGATGTCCTCGGAATCGCAGTTGTCCAGGAATCCGGGTGTCTGTCTCATCCCCATCATGGACAGCAGGTCGTAAGCGAATTCCCTGTTCCTGCCCTCATTCACTATGATGAACGTATCGTCCACCAGGGCGATTGTGTCCGTATCTGTTCTGGGAGGGCATTCGATGAGTTCCGAGAGCTTCCTCAGAACATCCATGTGTCCATCCCCTCCGGAATCCATTCCTGCTGAATCGATCACCCTTATCCTGGTCCCCGGATGGGATGAAGTCAACGAATCCACAAGCGGGCCGATATCGTCTCCGATCATGTCCGATATACAGGTTGTTACGACCATGATGTCGTCATGGCCATCTTCGATCAGATCCTCGAGAGATTCTCTCAATCTATCCACACCTCCCCTGATGCCGTCCTGGGGGCGCATGGAGCTGCAGGAGATCATGTTCTGCGAAGGCGTCTTCGTGCATCCGGATCCGATGGAGTCCAGTTTCCTTTCGGTCGCCTCGTTCATCATCGTGAACGCGCAGGATCCAGTTCCGTGTATGATTGTTGGTATGTCGGTGACCTTCGAACACTCTATCAATGCTCCGATGGGGCCTTTGCCGATACGTCTCCTCGGGACATGTCTCATGGAGGCTCCGGGGCCGGTTTCCGACCTCTTCCTGTACTCCCCCATCCCAACATCCTCTCCGAGTAGGAGCAGGTCCATCTGTGCATCGGTGAGTGGATGCGGGGAGTAGGTCCCGACGGATCCTTCACCAATCGATATCACACGGTCCGCCAGATCATGGAAGATG
>JAEDJU010000221.1 GCA_016296195.1 Candidatus Methanomethylophilaceae archaeon
CCGAGACACCTTTTTCGGGAAGTCCCAGGACATACTCCCCCACCACTCCGGATAAGAAGGAATATGTGGATCTGCAATCCCATTTTCCTCTCTTTTGGACAGGAGCCAATCCCACAACGTCCTTCATGGAAATCATCTCCGTCTTAACAGAAATACTATTGACATCTGTTTTTACAGAGCGGTCGGCTTTCACATTGCTTATACCCATCCTCGCATTACTCAATTTCCTTACCATCACTCAGACCTCCTTGCCATAACACTGAATACACGTCCCTTCACACAGTCCATATCCATGGGATCGAACTCGACGACCTTCCTCAGGGACACGTAATCCAGGAAGCACCTAGCAGGCAGACCGTAGTACGCGGATGCCGCATGGGCATACACGGACAGTTGCAGCCTGTATTCGAAATCTATTGCATCAGACATCTCGGAATCTGTCTTGTAATCGTGGATCTCGATGTGGTCAGGATACACTACCAACAGGTCGATGACCCCGTTGAGGACCACATTGAACTCATCCACTGGTAACGTGCACCTGACCTCTGAGAACCTCATATCGGCATCGGATGTGTCCGCCAAGACCCTTCTGATCTCATCATGCTCAGGTTTCTCGTCCCTGGGATTCCTTCCACTGAACAGCATAGCGGCATCATCATGGACCTCGGTTCCATATCTGGCACCTTTCGGACAGACCTCGTCGGAGAAAGTCTCCCCATCTGTCGAGAAGTCCAGATCCATGATGTCATGGACACCCATCCTGATGCGTCTGGGCCTGTATTCGGGTATCACCGGTTTCTTACACAGAACATTGGATTCCTTCAGTGGATCGAACTTATAATCGGGGATGATGTCATATGCTTCACCGGACAGCTCCTTCATGAACTGGGAATAATCCGCCTCGCCCGATTCCTTATGCTTTCCGCATATCAGCGTCTCATACTGACGGGCCCTGGACATGGCCACGAACAGAAGTCTGCGATCCTCATCGTAGGACCTCTTCTCCACCTTCTTCACAAGAGAGGTCTTCCATGACTTGCAAATCTTCGGATATGTCCTATCCTCTCCATCCGTGAAGATCCCGACCTCATCCGTGCACCTCAATCCGGTGATCGGGCTCTGATAAAGCTTCGATCTGTCATTGATTGTCTTCATGGGGGTGATATCCTTGTCCATGAACGGGATTATCACGATGCTGAACTCCAACCCCTTGGACTTGTGCATCGTCATGATCTTCACGGCCTTGGAGTCTATGGTGGCCTCCACCGGATAGGCGGTGTGGTTCTCCAGATCGTCCTGAATCATGGTGATCATTCCGGATATCGTCTGTAGGGAACCTTTGTGGACCTCTGTGAGTGCATTGATGATCGCCTGCACGATGTCCTGATCGAAATCCGGGTAGAATGAGAACAAGGCTGACAGAAGATCGTTCATCCTCCTCATCTTGGCAACAAGATCCGACCTCTGTCTGATGATGGATTCAGGAATGAGGCCTTCCTTCGCCTTCCCGATCTCGACCATGTTGTATCCCAAATCAGCCATGATAGGAACATAGCCTGCGGGATCGTTCGGATTGTTGACGTATTTCAGCCATGCGAGACACATCTTGCCCTCGCGTGTGCCCATGATCTCCACATCACCCTGGAGGAATGCGGGAATCTTCGCATCATCAAGGGCCTTCTTAACCGCACGACAGGATTCCCTCTTGGTGCATAGGATAGCGATATCCCCAAGTTCAACCCTGCGGGTATCGTATGATTTCTTCTTGTCATTCCTGTTGCATATGAGGTATTCCTCGTTCTCCATGTAGTCGTTGATCGCTCTTACAACCTGGGAACATTCATCATCAAGAGATTTGGACTCCACGAAACGGACGTGGGTATGGCCATTGAAATCACCATCCCTAGTCTCAAGAACCTTCCCGATGCGGATGTCTATGTTCGGGTCCACAACATCTTTGTCCACAGCCTTACTCTTCAGAGCCTTGAATGCCATTCCGATTATCAGGTCTGATGAACGATAGTTCCTCTCCAGCGGCCTTGAGAATATATCGGGAATCTGGAACGGAACCCTCTCGACATCGTCGTTGAGGAATCTCCTCATCTCCGTCACAGTCTCCTCGAAGTGCTCGATATTGTAAATGGAGACATCCCTGAATCCGTATATCCCCTGTTTCCAATCTCCGACACAGCACATGTTAGGCTCCGTCAACAACATTAGGGAGATCATCATCTGGGTGTTGTTGGTGTCCTGGAACTCATCGATCATCACGAATCTATAGGCGTTGTGTTCCCTGACCTTCGGTTTATCATAGAGCAGAGTCAATGCGAAGATCGCGTTGAGACTGTATGTCAGGGTGTTGTTGATGATACTGCATC
>JAEDJU010000030.1 GCA_016296195.1 Candidatus Methanomethylophilaceae archaeon
GCCCATGTCCTCTCTTGAGGGGCTTCCGGGCGTGGGGAAAAAGAGGGCCACGAAACTTGTCCTGGAAAGGCCGTTCAAGGATGCCGAGGACCTGAAGAGGGTCATAGAAGACCCCAAGATCGTGGAAATCCTGTCGGAGATCGTTGTTTTCAAGTGATGTTGTTGAACTGCTGTGAAATTTCTCCCCTAGGGGGAGAACTTTCACACCTGAAAAATATTACCATTCAGACATGTTGTTAAACCTATCTCCCCGGGTATCTACGATCAAATCTTACGAACCCTTCTTTATCCCGGACACATATCACAAGTCATGAACACCGGACGTGCGGCAAAGTTCCCCTTTCTGAAGGAATCGTCAGAGTTCGCCGAGAAGAACTCGGCAGACCTGGAGGATCTCCTGACATCCATGAACTACGAGCCGGCACGCACACGCGGAGTGCAGAGGGTCATGGATGCCCTGCGGCACTCCGAGGTGTCGTACACACCTCTGATGAACGACTACGACCGCCTGATAGAGGTCATGTCCTACCCCTATGCGAGGATGATAGTCTCCATGGTGGGAGACAGGTTCCTGACCAAGAGGTACGCCCTCGCGGAGGCGGTCAGGATGAACAGGCTCCTCAGCACGGAGGACCATGAAACGGTCCGTATCGTCTCGGAGGAACTCGGTGTGGAGTCGTCCATAGATGCCGACGGCATCATGCGCATGAAGTTCACCGACTACCTGACCCTGTCATCGAGGCTCAAGGCCATCGAGTGGAAGCTCATCAACAGCGATGTCCATCACGGGTTGGTGTACCTCCCCCAGGACAAATTCAGCCGTCTGATGCAGAACGCACTGCAGGACAAGATCGAATCGGAACTGCCCCTGATGACCCCGGAGGAATATCGGAGATACCTTCAGGGAGACGTCACCAAGGTCACCATGGCCCTGGAGGAGGAGAAGAGACAGTTCGATCCCACCGGAGGCAAAGGGATGGAGAACCAGTATCTCCCGCCCTGCATCAGCCACATCATGGAGATGTCGAAACAGGGACTCAACCTGCCCCACAGTGCAAGGTTCGCGTTGGTCACCTTCCTGAAGGCACTCGGGATGGACTATGACGGAATCATCAGGGTGTTCTCGGAATCACCCGACTTCGACGAATCGAAATCCGAGTATCAGATCAAGCACATAACAGGGGAACTCGCGGGAACCGACGGATACACACCTCCGGAGTGCAAGACGATGAAGACCAACGGCCTGTGCTACTGTCCGGACACCCTGTGTCAGCAGGAGTGGATGAACCATCCGCTCTCATACTACAGGGTGAAATCAGGGAACTATCAGAAGAAGGACCAACAAAACGGTCCCGAGAAAGAAACGGATTGAGAAAGGGGTTGTAAGTCGTTTGAAAGCGGGAATCACTCCTTGGAGTCATCCTCCCTGCAGAGATTCCTCCAGGTGATGATGCCTCTCTGGATCGCGGTCAGGTTACCGACCACGGCGAACCAGAGCATCATGATCTCCAACCAGTTGATCTCGATGCCGAAGACGGTGAACGAACCGTATCCAACGGCCATCATGACCAGCTGGATGATCGGGAACAACGTGGACAGCACGACCCTGTCGGCACGTCCGAGCAGTCCCGCGTAGAGACGGGGTGCACCGATGGCCTGTGCCTGGGTTCCCATGTAGGAGGTCAGGAGGACACCTATGAGGGCGAACATCCCGAGATAGGGGTCGCACCATGCACTGAAGGCGACACCTCCGATCATGAACACATCGGCGTACCTGTCGAAGACGTGGTCGAGATAATCTCCCTTGCGACCGGCCTTGCCGGCGAGTTTGGCGACCTTTCCATCCAGGGCATCGAAGTATCCCGATACCAGGACCATTATGCCTCCCAGCAGGAGGAGCCATTTGAACTCCTCCCTCCCATCCAGATAATATCCGCTGAAGTAGAACAGCAGACCGCATACAAGGGCCAGGATCAAACCGACCCACGAGATCATGTTGGGATTGACGTTGATCAGTCTCTTGGCAACGGGCGTCAATGCGAAATCGGCCCTTGCCCTCTGTCCGTCTAGAACCATCTGTCCATCTCCTCGGACCAATCGGTCCTTCCTGGGAGGTAATCCGAGAACTCCCCTTTTACGATTTGCTCCACGGCATCGGCCGAGGATGCGGGATCACCCTCCGAGCAATCCACCTCGTACACGGGTATGTCGGAATCGGTGGCCTCGCAGAGGATGACGTCGAGGATCTCTGACTGTACGTTCTCCCGGACCTTGTCGGGACCGTATCCTCTGGCCTCAAGTCTCTCTGCCAGAACGGATGGGTTGCACCTGAGGACGATTATCTCCCTGCAGTCCATGAAATGGGACAGATGACTGTCCATGAGGTACAGATCCTCGGTCTCCCTGTACTGTTGGAGCGAATCGTTCAGGAGGTCCAGGTCCACCTCGTGGGTGTCCCTGGCGGCATCCAGCTCACCGAGGAGACCGTGGGAGCGGATGTGATCGTTCATGTCTATGACGTTGTATCCGCGGGAACGGAGTTCGGCCGACACGGATGTCTTACCGGTTCCCGGGGTCCCTGTTATCGCGACCAGTGTCATGCGATCTCTCTCATGTACGGTTCCGCCCTTGCGACGGCGGCATCCCAGCTGGGGGTGTTGGTGAGTGCACCGACGGCCTCCACCGCGAAGGATGCAACGGATGACGCTATGACCAGGGCCTCGGGGACATCGTATCCGTGATGGAGTGCGGAATAGAATCCAGCACGGTAGTTATCACCGGCTCCCGTCACGTCAACTGCCCTCTCGGCCTTCACCAACGGTATGTTCACGATCTCGTCCCCGATCCTGGCGACACTTCCCTTGTCACCGTTGGTGGTGACGACCATGGAGGTGGGCGCATCGAGGATGCTGTCGAGACCGAGATACCTGCAGATGGTCTCAGCCTCGAGCTCGTTGCAGAACAGGGAATCGGCCATGGGCATGGCCTCACGCACAAGGTCCGCGTTCCAGACGTGATGGACCTCCTGTGCCGGATCCAAGGCCATCTCCGGACCTCCGGACAGCTCGCGCATCAATGAGATGTAGTACGAGGGCTGACCGGTGCAGAAATGGACCTTCCTGGATCTCGATGCCATTCCCGTGAGCCTTACACCCAGTTCATCGGCATGTCCCTGGGGCCCCTGATAGAAGAAGACCCTGGTGGTGAGCTGCCTGTCGTTGATGATCACACAGGTGGAGGTCTCCTGACCCTCCAAGGTGACGACCTCGTCCATGATCAATCCGGAATCCTCCATGAACCTGAGGTATGCCGAGGGAAAATCCGGCCCGATGAAGGCGCAGAGGGCGGTGGGGCAACCCAGTTTGGCCGCCGCCACCGCTATGTTCGGTCCGGTACCGCCGAGCGTGGTCTTCTTGGAGAGAGCATCGGCTGTTATCCCGGGTGGCAGGAACTCGTCGATCGATATGATCTGGTCGACGGTGACGTGTCCGTATACGGATAGGAAAGGGTCCTTCAGGTCCCTTCCTCCCATCCGGTGATGTATTTGATCTGTCCCTCGCTCAGACTGTCGATGGTGACACCCATGGATGTGAGCTTGAGCATGGCGATCTCGGAATCGATCTCGTGGGGGACGTTGTAGACCTGATTCTCCATCTCCTTGTAGTGCTGGGTCATGTAGACGATACCCAGTGCCTGGGTGGCGAAACTCATGTCCATGATCTCCGCGGGGTGTCCCTGTCCGGCTGCGAGGTTCATGAGACGTCCCTCGGCGATCAGGTACAGGCTGCGTCCGTCCTTCATCTTGTACTCGTCGATGAAGTCACGGACCCTCTCCTTGGAGACGGACATCTCATCGAGGGCAGCCTTGCTGATCTCGTTGTCGAAGTGACCGACGTTACCCATGATGCAACCGTCCTTCATGACGGCGATGTGCTCCGCGGCGACGATGTCCTTGCATCCGGTGACGGTGATGATGATATCGGCGACCTTCACGGCATCGACCATCCTCATGACCTCGAATCCGTCCATCTTGGCCTCGATGGCCTTGATGGGGTCCACCTCGGTGACGATAACGGATGCTCCGAGACCCTTCGCCCTCATGGCGACTCCCTTTCCGCACCATCCGTATCCCGCGACCACGAGTCTCTTTCCGGCCACGATCAGGTTGGTGGCGTTCATGAACCCGTCGAATGCGGACTGACCGGTTCCGTACCTGTTGTCGAACATGAACTTCATCTTGGCATCGTTGACATCCAGAACGGGGAACTTGAGTGCCTTGTCGGCGGCCATGGCCCTGAGGCGCACGACACCGGTGGTGGTCTCCTCGTTGGCGGCCTTGATGTTGGACAGCTTCTCCTTGCGGGTGGTATGTGCCATGGCGATGAGGTCCGCACCGTCATCGATGATGAAGTCCGGGGACAGGTCCATGACCTGGTTCAGATTGTTGTAGTACTCCTCGGATGACTCCCATTTCTTGGCGAAGACCTCGAGACCGAACTCCTCGCGGAGAGCGGTGGCGACGGAATCATCGGTGGAGAGGGGGTTGCAGCTGGCAAGGCGGATCTTCGCCCCCGCATCTGCGAGGGTGACGGCGAGCATACCGGTCTTGGCCTCGGTGTGGAGGGCCATTCCGATCTTGAGTCCCGCGAGGGGCTGCTCGTCGATGAAGCGTTTTCTTATGTCCTTCAGGACAGGCATGTGGGCCTCGGCCCAATGAAGCCTGAGGGATCCCTGTTTCAAAAGGTCGTCCATTCAGTTTCCTCCTTCATCGAATTCGGCCATCAGTGAATCACAGATGCATCTGACGGTCTCGCGACGGTTATCCTTGCTGGAATACCCATCCAGTATCTTTAATATTGCTTCCTCGTCGCCACGGAGCTCCTCCACATAGGAGATGATGTTCTCCAACGCACGCGTCATCTCATCGGAGATGGGGACGGTCGCTGTCCTGGATGTACGGGACAGAGGGTTCAGGTCGATGGAGATGACCACCTTACCCATGGAGACGAGTGCCTCCGCACGGTCACCGTCCTCGATGGGGACCACGATGACATCGCTGTCGAAGATACCCTCCTTGGTACAGAGGGCACGGTCGTGGTTCAGGCCCTGGATCCTGCAATCCGGATCCCTTCCGAGGACCTCTCCGGCACCCTTCGATTCGAGGTAGGATATGATCCCCTCCATCCTCTCGGGAGTGCGATGGAAGAGGTTGACCTCGATCTTGGCGGGGATGGCCTTGGCCAGCCTGATGAGATTCTCCGCATCCAGTGCTGCTGCGTTTCCATTGATGCAGACGACCGGATTCCTTGCCTTGAGAAGGTATGCGGCGGCGACTCTCTCGGCCTCCTTGGCGGGTTCGATGCTCTTCTCTCCCATCAGGTAATCGTATGCTTCACCACGACCATGGGAGATCAGACCGGTGGGGGTCACCAGACCCTTCTCCACCATCTCGGCCAGACGCTCCCTGGTCATGAGCGACTTGTATCTGGGATGATCTTTAGGAATGTCCACATGCTCTGATAACAGGAGACCCGTATAAGGGTGCGCATCGACAGTGTTTTAGCGGAGTCGGGTGATTGGGCGCCCATGCCGGAAATACGCATCGTGGTCGTCGGACCCAAATACGAGGGGAATGTGGGGGCCATCGCCAGATCCATGGCCAACTTCGATCTGAAGGAGCTCTATCTCGTGAATCCCTGCGAACTAGGAGACGATGCGTACCGCAGATCCAAACACGGATCGTCGATCCTCGACGACGTCCACATAGTCGACACACTTGAACAGGCCGTCGAGGGATGTTTCATGGTCGTCGGAACCAGCGGGGTCACCACGAAAGGTGACAGGAACTACACCCGTGTACCAGTCTCTGTCCGCGAGTTCGCACAGCACTGCCGCGGATACCCCGAGAAGATCGCTGTGGTCTTCGGAAGGGAGGATATCGGATTGCTCCAGGAGGAGCTCAACATGTGCGATGTCCTGATACACATCCCCACCGGCGAGGAATACCCCATCATGAACCTCTCCCATGCGGCGAACATCGTCATGTACGAGTTCTTCATGGCCGACGACACCCCCCGTAGGCCGGAACCCGCGGACTCCCACGAGAAGAGCCTCATGTTCGACTTCTTCGGGGACCTTCTCGATGCCATCGATTATCCCACCAACAGGAGGGACTCGACGACCGTTATGTTCAGAAGGATGATGGGTCGTGCCATCCCGACCAAATACGAGTACAACACCATCATGGGTGTCTTCGGGGATGCGTCCAAGATCATCAAATACGGAAAATCATGGGAGAAGAAGGATCAGAAGTGATCCACATCCCTCACAGAGAGGAACAACAGGACCCTTGTGTCCTCCCTGTCCTCCCTCTTGACTATCTCCGGCAGTATACCACTCATCGAGACGACCGCATCAGTCAGTGACTCCTTCTCCGCAGTACCGAAACTGGAACTGACGTATAATATGAGTTTACCTGCGGACGGATCGGTCTCGACCATCGGGTTCTCCATGGCCTTCGACACCGCCACCACGGGATCCATATCCGTGGCGTAAGCGAATGTGTACACCTTCTGGGAGAACATGCTGAAGAAGGGACCCTCCATCGTACGGTACATGTTCTGAAGTGCGAATGCCACCGTGCGGGAATAGACCTCCAGAACGTTCCTGATCTTGATGGAGGGGTACAGGATGTTGAGGGTCTCCACATCCAGTATGAAGGAACGGTCTGACATCGATATGATCTCAGGGAGGACATCCATGGCCTTCTCGCGACGTGTGTACTCGAACATCATCGGAATACCGGACACGGAGACCACCTTGCATCCGCATTCCTTCGCACATCCCATGACCACAGGCATCATGCCAGTACCCGTACCTCCGCCAAGGACGGAGAAGACGATGGCCACACGTTTCCCTGCGAATATCTCCCTTATGCGGTCGATGTTCTCCACGGCTATGGTGCTGGCCAGGAACTGATCTCCGAAACACCCCTCGATGTCGGAGGGGACCATCTGTATGGAACTCCTCGAACTGGAGTTGATGAAGAATGTGGGCATGTCGATCCTGCCCTCGGCGTTCTCTATGACACTGGATGCCCCGCCACCGCATACGACCAGGACGACATCGTCCATCGGATCATCCCTTGTCGAGACGGCTGCGGATGTAATCGCGCAGGGAACCGCACACCTCGTCGTTGATCAGAACAGCATCCCCGTTGCGGACGAGGGTACTCATCTCGATGATGCCGTCATCCCTGGGGGATTCTATGATCTCGATACGGGTCTCAGGTGTGAACCTGTCTCCGAGGAATCTGTCGACCGCACTGCGGACAGCATCAGACATGGTCGGGAACTCACCCTTGTCAACGAGTTCCTGCAGAAGACGGATGGTCTCGGCTGAGAGCCTGACAGTCACCTTCTCCAACGTCTCCATCCGATTCACCGGTCCATGTGAATAAAAAAGGGGTAAAAGGTTTTGAGTTGCCAGTAGACCAACGTGTTCATCCGAACAGAGCGGAGAGACCGGCTGCGGCCTCCTCCTCGCTGACTGCTTCCTCTTCGGGCTCCTCTGCTGCTGCAGGTGCGTCTGCGGCGGCAGCGGCTCCGGCTGCGGGGGCTGCAACGGCTGCGGGTGCGGCGACTGCTGCACTTGCGATAGCCTCTTTGATGTCAACTCCCTCGAGGGATGCAACCAGTGCTTTGATCTTGGCTGCGTCAGCGTCCACTCCAGCGGCGGTCAGGACTGCTTTGATAGCGTCCTCGGTAATGTCCTTGCCAGCAGAGTAGAGCACCATTGCACTGTAGATATACTCCATTTAATTCAACTCCTTTAAATTTAGCCGAATAATGCACTGAGACCAGCGGCTGCTTCTTCCTCGCTGACCTCTTCTTCTTCCTCTTCCACGCTCTCCGGTGCGGCCTCAGCAACGGGTGCTGCAGCGGGTGCTGCTGCGGCAGCAGAGCTGAGCCTTGCTGCGATCGCATCGTTGGTGTATCCGCAAGCGGCGGCGACGGACAGCATCTGAGCATCTGCCTTCGCCAGGAGCATGTCGATATTCTCCTTGGTCGGTATCGCGGCTGAGATAGAGAGACCCATGGACTCCCTGAACGCCTTAGCAATGAGCGGTACGATTGTCTCCTTTGTGGGGAATGCAATCGAGACACCGAGTGCGAGGGCGTTGTGTGCAGCCGTAGCGAACATCGTGGAATAGTAGTCTTCGGGTATGTCGAGAACGTCCCTGTGGTAGACGACTCCACCCTCGTAGGCGGACCTGAGGTCCATTCCCACGACCATGGGGAGAATCTCCAGCTTAGGGAGCATTGCTGCGATAGGTCCGGAAATCGGCTCTCCGGACTTCACGAGTGTCGTGTCCTTCTTGACTACGATCTTTCCTGCCTCAATAGCGGCAGGAAGGCCTATTTTCTGAAGCTCTCCGATAATCGGGCCGGGTCCGAACGGGGTCGGTCCCTTGGGTACAACGATATCGAAAGGTGCGAGCTGTCCCTCCTTGGCGGGGGCAGGGGTCATCGTTGCCTCAAGCTTCTTGAAGAGCTTGAAGGGGTCGATGTCTGTTGTGACAATCGCACACTGTCCGTGAATCGCGTCTTTGAGTGCCTCGAGTCCGGGTTTCTCTTTCGCTGCCTCGTCAATGGCCAAGAGCATAAGGTTGTTCTTGGTCATCTTGAGTTTAGCGTGAGCCCTGAGACCTGCCCTCATCGACTGGACCTGCTGACCGGGGATACCCTCCATGTCGACAACTGCGACAACGGGGTACTCGCGCATGTCCTGTACCAGCTCGTTTACCAGATCCTTCTTCCAAGCTGCGACGTGTGCCATCTTTGAACCTCCTTACAGAACCTTCTCCGAGGGTCCCATTGTGGTCTTAACGTAAGCGGAAGCGATGTTGTGCTTTCCCTTCTCGAGGTGGGCCTCAACACGCTTGAGGATGAGGTCGATGTTCTCGGCGATATCCTCTGCGCTCATGTCGACTGTTCCAACGGGTGCGTGGAAGGTCTTCCTGTCTTTCGTCCTGATGGTCACAGACTTGCGGAGACCGTCGATCATCGCTGCAGGGTCTGCACCGGGAGCGATGGGCTTAGGCATCTTTCCGCGAGGTCCGAGAACAGTTCCGAGTCTCTTTCCGACGACAGCCATGAGGGGTGCCTCGGCGATGAAGTAGTCGGTGCTGTTCGCGATCTTCTTAGCCTGTTTCTTGTCGTCTGCGATCGCTCCGAGTTCCTCGGGGGTGATCACGAGATCGGCCACGTCTTTGGCTTTCAAGGCTAGTTCGCCACCACCAATGACACAGACTTTGACAGACTTTCCGCGACCGGCAGGGAGGATGATATCCTCGGTGATACGGTTCTTCGGAATGGTCAGGTCGACATCTGTGAGATTGATGGCCAACTCAACCGTCTCAGTAAAATTGCGCTTCTTCGCACTCTCGAGTGCTTTCTGCACGGCCATTACGGTTGGTTTTTCTGCCAATACAATTCCTCCTCGTAGTACGAGCGAGCCTTTGTGACTCTCCTACAAGTAAACCTCGCTACCATCAGCTTCTATTTAAATCTATGCGTGCACGCGCGTCGCGTATATAGGAAAAGGTCGTGAAAACGACGGGAGACGGGTGAATTCGGTGTGAAAAGACCCCTCAGACGTGCCTCATAGTATGCACTTTCCGATCACCCGTCTCCGAATTGAAATCCCGAGGATTCGTTTACATACTATTTTTTAATGAATAATAGTATTTTGATTTTGAGGTGTGAAAGATTTACTTACTATAAATTATGATTTTATAGTAATAATTGAATCATCTCATATGCACATCTTCGAATACTCCGGGATAACGGAGAACATCCCAACGGATATTGCGGAGACCATCGCCAAGATAGAATCCCTCAGGGCGATGGACCGCATCAGGGAGAACGTCTATGCGAAAGAACTGGTGAAGGCCAGGGAGATGTGCAGGATGACATCCGCAGCATCCTCTTGCTCAATGGAATGGTTGGATGCCGAGAAGAACAGGGCCCTGGTGGAGGGATACCTGAACGCCATGGATGGTCTGAGATCCGGGTCGATCCCCGTGGACCTCTCCGAGACAAGTCTCCTGTCCCTCCACTCCACCCTGATGAACGGCTCCACACGCAAGGACAGCAGATTCCGTCTCAGAGATTCAGACCAGGACCGTCACGACATCCATGTGAGCTCCATACGCTCTATCCCTGCCCAGAACATAAGGAGCTGTGTGGAACAGATGGCGACATCCTACATCATGGCCAGGGATGTCGGGGTGCAGGCAATCCTACTTGCGCCTTCAATGGTCCTGGATGTTCTGAACATACGTCCCTTCCCCGAAGGGAATTGGAGAATATCCCGCCTCATACTCACAAGATTACTGATCAACGGCGGATACGATGGATTGGAGATATCCTCTCTCGAAAGGATGATGGAAATATCCTCAGAGGATTACTACGATGCAGTGGCGGAATCCTCCTCCGGATGGAACGGAAATGAATCCGATCCATATCCTTTCATCAGGTTCATCACGGACATGGTCCTGGAATGCTATGAGGAGGTCTCCGCCAGATACCCTCTGGATCTGGGGAGGAAGGTGAAGAAGGGAGAGAGGATCGCGAGGATCATCGAATGGAGCGACGAACCTCTATCGAAGACGGACATCTGCAACCTCCTACCTGATGTGAGCCGCAGAACCGCAGATGTGGTGCTGTCAAAACTCATAGAAGAGGGAAGGATACAGAAAACGGGATCGTACAGGGATGCAAGATACATCCCGACAGAATGATATAATAAAGGGGCCGAAGCCCCGGGTTTGATAATCAGAACTGACCGTCGTACTCGCCGGCCTTGACTGCCTTCTGGAAGTCCTTGGGGTTCTTTCCGTCGATGGTGACTCCGACGGAGACGCAGTTTCCTGCGACCTCGAGGACCTTTGCCTTCAGGTCTGCGCCGAGGAGATCGTCCTGCTTCATGTTGGCGATCTTCTTGGCCTGGTCAAGGGTGAGGTTTCCGACCTTCTCGGTCTTCGCGTTGTGGGCTCCGGACTCGACTCCGAGCTCACCTTTGATCAGAGCGGACATGGGAGGGGTTCCGACCTTGATGTCGAAGGACTTGTCGTCGTTGATGAGAATCTTGACGGGGACCTTCATTCCCTCGAATGCCTTTGTCTTCTCGTTGATCTTAGCGATAACCTGACCGATGTTGACTCCTTTGGGACCCAGAGCGGGACCAAGGGGCGGACCTGCGGAGGCCCTGCCTCCATCAACCAATGCCTCAACAGTATCTACCATTGCTCATTTCTCCTTTTCAATCACTCTGACACTGTCCCCTTTGACAGTGACAGGTATGGGGACCATGGCCTCGATGAGTTCGACAGTGATCTCCTCTTTGGCCTGGTCGATCTGCTGCACCCTTGCTTTCTCACCCTTGAAGGGACCGTTGACGAGCTCGACGATGTCTCCCTCGACGATTCCTACGACTGCGGACATGGGTGTGAGGTAGGGGCTGATCTCCTCGATGTCCGTCTCTCCGCCGATGAAAGACCTGGCCTTCTTGATATCCCTGGTCTTCTCACGGAGACGGTCCGTGTTCATACCTTCTACGAACACGTATCCTCTGAGTCCTGCAGGACTCAGGATCGCATATATGTCCTTGGAACCCTTGTTCTTCTCCTCTTTGGAGGTCAGCTCCCTTGCGACAGTGACCTCCTGGTCGATCTGGGTCTTGAGGATCATAATGGACTGCTGTGCGATGGCCTCGAACGACATGGAGTCGCTCTGGCCGTTGGCGGAAGCGGTGATCTCAGTACGTACGGTGTCTCCGTACCTGGCACCGGTGGGGCAGTTGACCTCCAGGACGAGCTCCTTGGGGGAACTTCCGGGAACGTCGATGGTCACATCCGACCTGCTGCGCTCGTTGCTCCAGAGCTCGCTGTTGGTGGAATCCCTGAGGAGAACGGTCCACAGAGGGGCCTCATCGGCGTTCGGA
>JAEDJU010000222.1 GCA_016296195.1 Candidatus Methanomethylophilaceae archaeon
TACAAAGGGATCATCGCCAAGAAGGGAGAGGCATCCCAGCAGGCGGCCGCGGCCACATGCACCTGTGCCGAGTACATCCCCATCACCGGAACCAAGGTCATGGTCAACATGTCCATGCCCGCCAAGGCAGAGGAGGTCGCCAAACTCCAGTGCGACGGAGTCGGACTCATGAGGTCCGAGTTCCTGTTCACCAACTACATCGGTGAGCACCCCTGCGCCGTCATCGAGGACGGAAGGGCACAGGAGCTCATCGACAAGCTCGCAGACGGAATCTCGAAGGTCGCCAGGGCATTCTACCCCAGGCCCGTTGTCCTGAGAACATCCGACTTCAAGACCAACGAGTACCACGACATGAAGGGCGGTGCCGATTACGAGCCCAACGAGGACAACCCCATGATCGGATGGAGGGGATGCTCCAGGTACGTCTCCGACAGCTACCGCGAGGCGTTCATGTGCGAGCTCAAGGCCATCAAGAAGGTCAGGGACGAACTCGGATTCAAGAACCTCAACATGATGCTGCCCTTCGTCAGGACCATCGACGAGGTGGAGCAGATCACCGAGATGATGAAGTCCGTGGGCCTCAGGAGGGGCAAGGACTTCAAGCTGTACTTCATGGCCGAGATCCCCGTGAACATCTTCATGGCGGATGAGTTCTGCAAGTACTGCGACGCGTTCTCCATCGGATCCAACGACCTCACCCAGCTCACCATGGGATGCGACAGGGACTCCGATATCCTCGGACACATGGGATACTTCGACGAGAGGAACGAGGGTGTCAAGAGGGCGATCGCACAGCTCATCAAGGTCGCCCACGAGAACGGAAAGTTCGTCAGCATCTGCGGACAGGGACCCTCCGTGTACCCCGAGTTCACCGAGTTCCTGGTGGAGCAGGGAATCGACTGCATCTCCCTGAACCCCGACACGTTCAACAAGACCAAGAGGATCATCGCGTCCGCGGAGCAGAAGATCATGCTCAGGGACCTGAGGAACCTCAGGAACAAACTCTGATTATGAATCGGGGGCGGGATGATCCCGTCCCCATCTTACCCTTTTATCTTCCTCTGTCCCACCACATCACCCGTCTCCGAGTGGAAGGACCATATGATTGGAACATATCGGATTCAAGAAAGCTCTCGTCCGATGAAGGCCCTCCGGAACAACGCCGGAGGGTTGTGAAGGACTCACTCCGAGTCCATAAGTCTCTGGTTTATGGCGGAGGCCTCCTCGCTGGGAAGTAGCATGGTGGTGACCTCCATGAACGGGTGCTTCGCACCCTCGATTATGGTCATGTCATCCAAGGACCTCAATCCCCACCTCTCGGCAGTCTTCTCCAGTCCGAACTTGACATCGTAATCGTTGGGAACCAGAACGATGGCCTTGAATGTCTTCATGCCCATCCTCTTGGCGGCCATGATCCTGTGGTGACCATCCACCACGATGTACCCGTTGCGCCTCTCCACGACGATCAGCGGTTCGTTGAGACCCCTCTTGATCTCGTACTGCCTCCCGATGAGCTCGTCCATGTAGACCTCCTTCTGGGTGGGGATGATCCTCTCGATGGGGATCTCCTTGTTGACCACCTTGAACCTGACGCCGTTCTGCTGCTCCAGGAAGTTCTTCACCGACATGACCTTCCCTGGACGGGACTTCTCGATCTGGGACCTGACGATGTCGATGTTTGAGATGATACCGACGAGCTTCTTGTCCTCATCCACCACCGGCAGGTTCCTCAGACCGTACCTGAACAGGATACGGGTGGCGTCGTCGGTGGACATGGACGGGACGGCACAGAGGGTTCCGCGTTTCATGACCGTGCGTATCTTCGCATCCGGTTTGTCGATGTGGCGCAGCAGCTCCTTGGCGGTGACGAATCCCAGGAGGTATCCGTTCTCCACGATCGGGAACCCGTGGAAGCTGGAGTTGATGATCTGCTGCCTTACCTCTTCAACGGTCATGTTGGGGCCGACTGTCTGCACGTTGCGGACCATGTACTCGCCCACTGTCGCTTCTGGCATGAGGGGTGGATTGGCGTGGGCGGTTTTATCACTGTTGCTCCCGGGAACCCCGTTCGGGGGGGGGGCTGCGGATCAGAGGGACACGGTCTCGGATGATACCATGACGTCCTTCCCGCGGACAACGATGCCATACATCAGGACATCACCCTTCAACCCGTGGAAGTACTCCCTGTCACGGATCTGCTGGAGGGCATCGTGTGTCAACCTCTCCATGATGTCATCACGGGTGTTGGAACGGGCCCTCTTGAACTCCATGATGATGTGGCGGCCACAGGGAAGGTTGATTCTCAAGAGGATGTCGTAGTTCCCCTTCCCCCTCTCACCATCCAACAACACATATCATCCC
>JAEDJU010000223.1 GCA_016296195.1 Candidatus Methanomethylophilaceae archaeon
GGTCTGACCCTCCTTGACATCGATATGGGTGACGCATACCCTCCTTCCATCGTCGAGGAAGAACTCGTCCTCGATGGCGATGACGTCGTTGCTCTCGATGGTGGTCTTGGTGACCTCGGAGACATCTCCATCGCTGAAAACGACGGGCACCTCCAGGAGCTCGGGGATCTTGATGGTCTCGGATGTGACGCGTCCGCATCCGTTGCATTTGAATGTACCCTCGATGGTGGCCTTTCCCATCCTACCCTTGAGGATCTGGTGCTCGGTCTCGTCGTCGCAGACGGGGCACTCGTAGAATATGGTGTCAGGCATGGATCTCTCAATCATTACAAATCACCTTTCCGTCACGAACGGGAAATCATGCCCCGGGATGACTACATCTGCGTACTCCCTAATCTTCTTAATACTTTCCAACGCGAGCCTGCGGTCCGTGCTGAGGGTCGGTGGGAGGTTCCTGGTGAAGTTCCCCTCAAGCGGAACGGCATCCCCTGCACAGACGTAATGCCTGTCGGCATCCACGAAGACGCTCATCTCCTCGGTGCAATGACCGGGGGTGTAGACCAATCTCACCCCTTCCGTGAGTTTGAAGTCATCGCTCTCGATGATCCTCGCCCCGGGAATCTCGGTCTTCCCTCCCTTGTGAACATACACTCTGGCGTTGGGGTAGAACGGGATGTTGCCTATGTGGTCGCTGTGGGTGTGGGTGAGAACCACCATGTCGACATCCTTGGGCAGGACACCGATCTGCCTGAATGACGATTTTATCATGGGCAGCATGTGCTCGGTGCTGGGATCGACCACTATGGTGTGACCGGGAGTGCGGATGAGGACGGAGGTGGAGTGCGCACTCAGGAGATTGCCGTCATCATCGCGCTCCAGATTCCCCACGCAGAGGATATCGAGTTGGATCATGGACATCGGATTGCCATACCCCGTTAATGCGGTTGCGGTTCCACAATGGATGTGGGGATGGATTCCTCATCCCTCACTATCTCGTCCGGGGATGTGAAGTCCACTCCTCCGAGATGCATTGACTCGTCGGCATGGAATATGACGTACGGACGTCCGTCCACACGGGCGATGTCGGCCGTGACACCGTACACATCGCGTATGTTCTCCTCGGTGACGACCTCCTCGGACGTTCCGTCCACCAAAACACTTCCCTTCGAGAACAGGATCATCCTGTCGGAGAACCTGGATGCGATGTTCAGATCGTGACATATGACGAGGACGGTGATCCCCCTGCTGTGGGCTATGTCACGCAGCATCTTCATCACATAGATCTGATGATAGATGTCCAGGTTCGAAGTGGGCTCATCCAGCATGAGGATCTCGGGCTCCTGGGCCAGACCTCTGGCGATCATGACCTTCTGATGCTGACCCGCGGAAAGCTCATCGAAGTTCCTCATGGCGAGATCGGTGATGTCCAACATCCTCAGGCATTCGGCTGCGATCTCCAGATCCCTCTTGGTCGTACCGTAACCGCTGTGTGGATACCTCCCCATGAGAACGGTGTCCATGACCGTCATGGAGAACGTCTCGTTCGATGCCTGGGGGACGTATGCCACCTTCTTGGCTATGCTCTTGTAATCCAACTTCCGGACATCCTTCCCGTCAAGATAGACGGTACCCTCCGAGGGGGCCAGGATCCTGTTTATCGTGTACATGAATGTGGATTTCCCCACACCGTTGGGTCCGAGGATCGTGACCAATCCGGGACGGTCTATGATGATATTGACACCACTCCAGATCCTGTGATCCCCATACTTCACACCGAGGTTCTCCGCCCTTATCGTCATAACCATGGTCACCACACCTCCTTCTTCTGTCTGAGGACCAGGAACAGGAACACGGGACCTCCTATGATGGCGGTTACTATGCCGATGGGGAGGTCGAACGGCACAAGGTAATGTGCGACCGTATCCGAGAACAACATGAGTCCTGCACCCATGAGGGCGGATGCGGGAATAAGATATCTGTTGTCCGACCCTATGAATATACGTGCTATATGAGGTGCCACAAGACCGACGAATCCGATGATACCCGTGAAACTCACAACTCCCGCGGCAACGACGGAGATCACGATCAGTGCGATGACACGTGTCCTATCCACGTCGATACCGAGACTGCGGGCATAAGAATCACCGGAGTTCATGGCGTTGAACGTCTTGCTCATCACCATGATCACGACCGCACCGGCGGCAACGACCAGGAACATTATCGGAAGGTCGTTCCAGGTGCATGTGGTGATGGTCCCGGTGGTCCAGGACAAGACCTGCTGAGATGAGTTGGGATCGGTCACCAACATCATGTACTGCTGGATTGCGTTGAATATGTACATCAGGGACGTACCGGCCAGG
>JAEDJU010000031.1 GCA_016296195.1 Candidatus Methanomethylophilaceae archaeon
CGGACAGATTGACGGACCCTGCCAATGCATCCCATGCAGTCCCGTTCCATGCCCAATTGGTCCCAGGAGGTACATTTCCGTTCGAGTTCTCAACATTGTAGACATCTCCGACTTTTGCTCCGGACGGGAGGTCTGAGAAATTGGCCACCGAGCCCTGGTATCTGTAAACGGAAGATATCGCAGAGGTCAGATCACCCTGCGTGGCGTATGCTGACAGTTCGGTTTTGGTCGCATAGGTCGATGAAGCCGCATTCTGAGTGAGATATGTGGATGCGATGTTGTTGCCATTCGCATCAGCAGTGGCCTTGGCTGCGGTACCTGTGGTGGAGACTGCTCCGACGTCGGCCGCAGAAAGGGTGATATCGCCCGTCAGTGCCTTGTTGTTGACCTTCCTCGTGGTCGGGACATAACCGGACAGATTGACGGACCCTGCCAATGCATCCCATGCAGTCCCGTTCCATGCCCAGTTCGTACCTGCGGGCACGTTTCCGTTGGCATTCTCGACATTGTATACATCTCCCTTCGTGGGATTGGACGGGAGGTCCGAGAAATTGGTCACAGAGCCCTGATACCTGTACACCGAGGTGATCGCGGATGTGAGATCGCCCTTCGTGGCGTAGTTGGCGGACAGATCGGATTTAGTCGCATATGTGGTGGATGCGGCACTCTGGGTGAGGTATGTCGAAGGGATGTCTTTCCCGTTCGCATCGGCTGTGGCCCTCGCCGCGGTCTCGGATCTTCCGAGTTTTTCTTTGAGAGCGAAATGCACCGCACTGTTCTGAACAGGGTTCGCACTTGAGGGGCTGAGCTCGGAGTCGACCGTGATCCTCTCCGGGGTCGCATCGGATTTGACCCAGGCTGTCCCGTTGGAGACGTAGTACGTCCCCTTGACATATGTCCCTGTAGGTCCCGTGTACAGGACGATCTGTCCATTGTTCAGGGCTGAAGCTACGGGCATCGTGTCGAACGATCCTATAAGCTTACCCTGAGCCGCCGAATAGACCGTACCCTGTGCAGAGATACTGCCTAGATGGGTATAATCAGTCATAAAAGTGCATTGGTACAGGATGATTTTAAATTATGGGTATCATTTTTGGAAAAGGTTTAGGGGTCGAGGAGGATGATGTCCTCGACCCATTCGGGTTCTTGGTCGGCCTCAGCTGATTGAACCTGTTCCGTTGAAGGCGGTTGCACCCGCAGTCCCGGAAAAGGTGATGGCATCCTTGTTGGCAATCGCTGTCAGGATCTGAGCGGTCTGAGCGTTCTGGCTCTGCCTGAAGATCTCATCACGGAGCCTCTGGTTGGTCGCCTCGAGCTCGCGCATCTTCACCTGGCAGAACTGGTCGAGGATCATGGCATTCTGGGCCGCGAACTGGCTCTGGATAAGGTTATCCTGGGCTGCCTGTGTGGAACTGATAAGGAACCTCACATCCTGAATGTCCGCTCTAGTCTGACAGCCCTGGTTCTCGATCGCACGACGTGTCTCACAGCAACAGGAGCTGATCTGCTGGCCGATCTGACATCCCATGCTCTGGATCGCGTTGATGACGCTTCCGTTGGTCATGGCCAGCTGCTTGTCGAGTCCACAGAGTGCACTCTTGATAGAGTTCACATCGCAGTTCAGGTTGTTGGCGAGCTGGTTGATGGCCATCTCCTGCCTGGTTCCGGCTGTATTGATCGCACTGTTCAGAATATCGAAATTCGACTGATTGAAGATCGTCTTGTCGATACCTGCCTCGGCACAGTTGTTCCTGTTACCGAAGAGCCCTCCTCCATTGCCTCCGAAGCCCAGGATGAGGATCAGGAACAGCACGATCAACATGCCGTTGTCGCCCCAGTTCCCGTCCTTCCTGCAGTTCTCAAGCATTGCGATGACGCCCGGTTCGACGCCCTTGTTGGCGAGCATGCCCATCAAAGCGCCCGAGTCGAAATCTCCGCTCATTTTTCTTCCTCCTATCTCCTTAAGAATACAGTCGGTGTCCTCGTCGATGTCATGGAGTTTGTCCATGACAACTTCATGATGCTGATCCAGCGTCATATCCAAGGTCATCACCTTCCTGCCGATCTTCTCGGCATGATTGTTATCGCTGTGAGAATGTTTAAGGAAAATGAAAGATTAGTTCAAATACGATGAAAAAGAACGAGAAGATACCCAGACACATCATGGCCTTCAGGACGGATCTGATGTGTTTCTTGGTGGATGGTCTGCCACGGGGTCTGTCGGAATAAACATACTTGGGCTTGGACCTCATACACCTCTCTATGTGCTTACGCCGATATGCGGGGGGAAATCCAGACAGGTCCTTGTTGCATACCGGACAACGATCTACAAGAGGTTCAATCACATCCTGATACTCTTCTCCGACCATGAGGAACGCATCGTATAAACAGGACTTAAAATTAATCATGAGTTGCTTGGTCGAATTGCGGATTATTCTTGGCAATTAGTGCGATTAATGACCTTCGAAACAGTATGGTGAGTACTGTATTGGGATAAGATGTTTAGGAGGGGCCGAAGCCCCTCGGAGATCAGGGGGACACGACAACGGTGATAGAACCGAGGGGCATGTTTCCGGAGATCTGGATGTTGTTGGAGTCAGTGTAGACAACATCGGCATAGATGATCGCTTTGCTGGTTGTGTTGTACACTGTGACCTGAGGCCACTCGACACCGAGATTGTGGTTGATGGTGAGTGTGGTCTGATCTGTGGTATAGGAATTCTTGAACCTGACAGTCTTGACAGTGGCAGCGAAATCGGAGACCTTATCCGCAGTGATGGTGGGGATATCGGCTGCGGTCAGGTTGGCACCTGCAGTGACGATACCTTCGCTGTTGACGGTGATCTTTCCGGTCCATGTTCCTGCTCCAGTGCTGACCTTGGTGGCCCTAGCTGCGATGGCGGTGTCCAGTGCGGTCATCTTGGAGTCGTATGCTGTCTGTGCGACCTTCGCATCGACATCGGTCCTGAGTCCCTCGAGAAGTGTGGTGTGGGAGGAGAGGGTGTTATCGATGGTGCCGACCTTGGAGTCGTATGCGGTCTGATCAACCTTCTTGCTGATAGCGGATGTGAGATCGACGACCTTGCCATCAACATAGGTGATTGTGGCATAGTCGGTCAGGTCCATGATTCCACCGAGTGCGTCCCACTCGGTTCCATCCCATACGACGTTGGTTCCTGCGGGTCCGTAGGCTCCTGCGGCGGTGATGTTGTAAACATCTCCGACAGTTGCTCCGGAGGGCAGGGCCGCATCGTTGGCGACGGTTCCCTTCACCTTGTAAGCGGAGGAGACTGCGGTGGAGATCTTGCTGTCGACAGTGGCCTTGTCGTAGGAATCCGCAATGGTCCTGTAGAGCGCGAGTGTGGTGTCGACCTGATCTTTTGTATAGACGTCTGCGGAGTTGGCCTTGGTTCCGATGGAGGACTCAAGAGCGGACACCTTTCCGTCGATGACGGACTTAGTGTAGACGTCATTGGAGTTGGCCTTGAGTGCGATGGCAGCAGCGTTGGTCGCAACATCCTTGACAAGTCCGCTCTCTGCATCTCCGACAGTGGTCTTGAGTGTGGAGATGTCGCCTTTAGCGGTTGTCATGTCGCCCTGGAGTGTGTCGATCTCTCCCTCGGCAGCGGTGATCTTTCCCTCAGCGGTTCCGAGACGGGTGTCGAGCTTGCCGATGTTGGTCGCATTGGTGGCGATATCAGTTGAGTTCTGGGAGATCGCGGTGTCCTGAGAGGTGTTCTTTGCCTCGACATCGGCAACACGGGATGCGAGAGAACTGACGTCTCCGGATTTTCCGAGGAGAGAGAAGTTCGATCCGTCGCTGATGTAGAGATTTCCTCCATATGAGACGATCCTTCCGGATTTGCTGAGTCCATCTGTGGTGGGTGCTTCAGAAACAACTTCCACCACGACATTCTTGATCTCATTACCCTGAAGGTTGAGATTTGCTACATACTCTATATCTTTAGCCATAGATATACCTCTGACCAATATAGGGGCCGAATCGGCCCCTAGGGATCAGCGACCCTCTCATCGGTCATTAGTGATTTAAAGTCTACTTCTCAGATCACAACCAGATATCCTGAAATGGGGATGTTCGATGAAACGGTCACTGTGTTCAGGTCGGTACAGGTGATATCCGCCATCGTCTGACCTGTGCCTTCCAGGTAAACCTGAACTCCGACATACCTATTCAGGTTGTGGACACATACTATTTCCGTCTCGTCGGTGAATTCCTGGACCTTTGTCGCCTTGACCAATGTCAGGGATCCTGTGATCGCAACATCTCCGAAATCGACGGAGACCACTCCAGTCCCCGTATCCTGGATGATGTCGGGCATGGACCCTCCGGTGCCATCCATATACAACTGCACCAGGAATCTATCCTCCGCACTGTATCCATATTGGGTCACATCAACATCGATATGGGAGAGGTCCACAAACGGGATGGAGATATCAGCTGATTTCACCAGCATCGTACCCTTACTTGCAGAGGTCAGAGATGCCACCACGGGAGAGTATCCTTCTGTGGACTCCTGAGATATGTCTCCTCTGATCTCATTGCCGTTCTCGTCGAACAGCTGGACATACATGGGCTTTCCGGTCTTGTTGACATATGTCCAGACCGCGGATTCCGTCTCGATGGGCTTAAGGTTCACCTGCTCGGATGCCGATCCGGATGTTGTGATCCTGTCGCAGGCGAGGATGCAGATGACCAGACGCTCGTTCAGGGCATCCGCGAACGAGAGCTTGATCGTGTTCTTGTCGACAGCTTCCATCTCCGTCTGGATGTATCTGATGGGTGTGACGACTGTACGGAGCTGGATCAGGATGTTGTATGTGTCCAGATTGTGCCTAAGGGTGTATTCTGTCTTCCCGTTGCCTCCGAACTCATAGACCAGGGATGTGTGTCCGCTTCCGAACGGTCCACTGCCTATCGCCGAGATCGTACCGTCCACTATCGAGATGTTGGCCCCTGCGACCAGGATATCCTGTTTCGAGTCCAGATCGGAGAGGTCGGCCTTGGTGGCGATCTTCTCCTCTACCCTCTCGTCGGTCACATATCCCGCCCCGTTTATCAGCTCCGAGTTGTCCGTCGGGACGTGGATGGAGACAGATTTGTTCTCAACGGTCATGGGGCGTCCGTTGACCTGAACCTCCTCGATGACGTTGACCTGGGCTCCGGGATCGATCCCTTCCAGCTTCACCTTATCTGCACTGGTGTAATCATTGGCGCTCAACCCCTTCCCATTGACGACGGAGACCTTCTTATCCAGAGCAGCCTGCTGGGCCTTGGAGATCGGCTTATCGAGGTCAGACGTGTTATCAACATTCTCCAGCCCCACCTGCGCCTTGGTGACTTTGTGGGGATTGTTCGTGTTGGTGGCATGGGTGGTCAGAGCGGTCTGGGTCGCCGCATTGTTCAATGCGAGGACCTGGGATGAGGTCATGAGTCCGGTCGTGCTTGTCGTGGCCCTCTGCAGGACGATGTCGTTGACTGTGATGCCCGTGGAGTTCTGAACTATCCTGAGCTCGAACTCGGTGGATCCGATCAGCTCCCAGTTTCCATTGACATAGAGGTATTCATCATGGATGTTGTTCTCCGAACCTTCCTTCGGAACGAGATAGATCGTGGTGGGGGAGATATTGGAGGTGGGAAGGCTGCTGACGACCGTGACCGCGTATCTCGGGATCGCAGAGATCAGGGAATCGATCTGATCCTTGGAGTAGAGCTCGGAGAGCTTGGTCTTCAGAGCAGTGGTGAAATCCTCGGTACTGAGTGCTTTCCCCGCAACCTTGTCCACCTTGAGATTCAGTGCGGCCTGCTGTACGGTGGACACGGGTTTGTCCTTATCAGAGGTGTTGTCCACGTTCCCCAGTCCGACCTGTTCCTTCGTGACCTTATGAGGATTGCTCTGGTCCGCGATGTGTTCCGCGGAGACGGTGGACATGTCATCTATCGTGTTCTTGACCAGTGTGGCCGTAGGGACGTCCAGAGGCTCGGACACGTCCTCCCATAAATCGACGACGTTGGAAATGTTCAATTTGGTCTCAAGAGCCCCATAGGTGAGCTCCGCCGAAGGGATCTCCATCCCTTCCTCCGTGATATTCTCCCATGAATCAATGACCGAGGCCTTGTCCACCTTCTCATCGAGGAGGTTCTGGACACAGAGGGCAGTCATTATCTGATCGTGGGTCACATCGGGGTTGTATTCCTCCACCACTCTGAGGAAGGTATGGATATCTATCAGGCCCTCGGAGTCCAGATAGGGGATGTGGAGCACCAGGTCCTGATCTCTGTCCTTGTTGTAGGTGGGGATATGGATGGTAACCCCTTCAGTCCCATCTTTCAGAGTGCCGTATGTCTCCGTGAATGGTGTGAGTACAGCATGGTCTCTAAGATACGTGACCCATCCCAGAGTGCCAGGCTCTAGATTGGGCTGGGGGGGACTACAAGGGTCCATGGAAGGATAGCGACATCTGGTCGTTGGTTTGAACGCCAAGGAGTCTCTGGCGGAAAACAGGTATTCTGTGTCTCTGAGCTCCTCTATCCTGCCATTCCACTCGGTACGGTTCTTGATGAGCCAGATCTGATAATCCAGTCTCTGGGTCTTGATACGGGATGTGACGGATGTGGGGATCTCAAATGTCCTTCCGTCGAACCTCGGAGAGGATCCGGGCCCGAAGACGAAGATATTTCCTGCATCATCATATAAATCAAAGAGGATATACGCTGTGTATCCTCCATCGGTCAGAGCGTTGATCGGGTTGTACGTGAATTCCAATTTTGTACTGATATGGTCATAGACCTGTCCTACATAGCAACGGTCCTTCGACTTGAGGGTTCTGGTCTCAAGATCGAATATCCTTTTCAAGGTCGTCATACACGTTCATCGGCACCGATGGATTTAATCTTAATTTCGCTGACTTTTGGAATGGATCTGTCTCTGACGCTCCCGACGATAGCATCCGCAGGAACTGGTCTTCCCGAACACGATGTCGAACGTTTGGACTTCGGTCTCCCTGCCGCATTCACAGACGCAATGCCAGTACACCTTGTTCGACCTGTTGGGGGCACGCCCGGTCACGGTCAGGCGACCGAAGCGACCCCCTGTGAGGTCCACTTCCAGAGGACGGTTCATTTGAGGGCCGTCCTGATCTCGCTGGTGCTGGATGACAGGTCGACCGCCGAGACCATGCCGAACTTGTAGGTGGTGGTGAACTTCGGATAGTTACGGGTGAAGGTGGATAGCATGAGCTTCTGAGACACTGCCTTCTTCGAGATATCTGAGATGTTGTCTATCTCGAAATCATCCGTCGCACTGGTTATCGCATCGATGGTCAGCGAGGTCTTGAACTGTGCCGACCACATCGGCTCCTTGTCCTTGGGGTAATACATCTCCCTGGTGGTGAACTCCACGGATTGAACCGACTCCCTGCGGTATGCGAACAGTCCCTCGGCGAATGTCTTCGCCTGATCGAATCCTGCACCCTGCTTCAGCTCGGGGATGTTGTACTGTGCACTGACTGTGGTCTCATAGAATGCGATCGATGGATCGTCGGTGAAGGTGAATGACGACGAGACCCACTCCTCTTTGTCGTTCTGGGTCTGACAGGTGATTGTCACACTGTTCATCGTCGGATATTTTCCCTCCTTGCCCAGCTTCGCCTCGCCCACGACCTTGGCGTACATGGGGTCGTCGACCTTCCCTGAGGGATAGAGCTCGATGCGTCCCTTGTTGTACTTCGCGTTGTTCGTGGACATGGAGTTGGGATCGCGGGTGTAATCCACGAGGTATGCCTTGTTCTCGGTGAAGAATATCTTCGCCTTCATGTACACCGCACAGATCTGGACGATGTACCATACATTGGTCCCTTCCTTGAACTCGATCGAATCCTTCATGGCGGTGGGTGGTGTCACATCGTAGAGGAACGTCACGCCATCCACGAAACTCACACCGTACTTCCCTGTGGTTAGGACCTCCGAGATCCACTCGAAGGGCGTCATGGACGACGTTGTCTCCAGAGTGTAACCCCTGAGGGCCTCTGCCTCACAATATGCGGTTATCCTGTAGTCATCGTTCGACAGTTCACAGGAGGCCACCACCATAGATGTCTTACCAATGGCGTTCACAAGGATCCTGCTCTTACCTGCAATGACATGGTCCACCAGTCCGGGCGCCACCTTGGTCAGACGCGTCTTGGGCACGGTCATGGTCATGTACTCAAAGGGTTGCTCCATGCCACCGCTGATGGTGCAGGTGGTCATGCAGTCTATGCCCAGAGCTTCCGAGTACAGGACATACCAATCGACCCCCGCCTCTGAGGTCATGGCTATCTCGAAATCAGACTTCAGGATATAGTCATTGCCTTCGGGGGAGGACAGGAGGTGCATGGTCCCCTCATAGAAATCGATGGAACCGTAGATCTGCTCCGGCTCCCCTTTCTTGTACTCTCTGCTACAGGTTTTCATGAAGGCATTGATGTCCAGAGGCATCACGTTGGGATTGTCCTTGGGGATGAACTGCAGTCTGAAGCCGTTCGTCTTGGCCTGCCATCTGTCCATGGCCTCAGTCAGTTCCTCGTACCACTTCTTGTTGGTCTTCCCATCCACTCCGTTCTTCCTTGTGAATCTGAAGGAATGGGTCAGGTCTGATGAGCTCTCCACCGCGAACGTGGAATCCATCGGCAGAGAGACCAGGGGGACCACGGTCACGCTCTTGCGATATGTAGTGGAGACGGAGTTGACCGACCCGAAATCGATCGTCGGCCCTCCGTTGTATGATATTATCAGTTTTCCGTATTCTCCCATGGGATCACTTCAATCTGTATTTCAGGATGATCACGATTCCATTTCCTCCGACAGCACCGTTGCTACACGGTCCGGAACCTCCTCCTCCTCCGCGGTATCCTGCTCTGGGTTTGATGATGGTATCGGTACTGTCCATCAGATATCCGCCATCTCCTCCTCTGGACTGGAACACACTGCCGACGAAAGTGACCCTGAGTCCCGAGGCTCCGCCTCCGGAACCTCCCATGAACGCCGCATCCAGCCCGAGCTTGTTCTTCACAATGCCTCCGTACTGACCTGCTCCGCCGTTGATGTCGAGATTGGGCGCAGGGGATTCTCCGTCCCCTCCCTTGACATCGACAGTGGCATCTATGATATACTGTCCATTCTCAATCCACTTGGGGATGTTGGAGGTTCCGCCCGAACCCCATCCAGTGCCACCCATACCCGAGTACGGACCGCCTGATGGTTTCTCATTGGGCTTCTTGCCACCCTTCCCCCCTTCGGCACGGAACGCCTCGATACCGTTGATGGAGATCACCGTATCCTCTCCATCCGCTCCGTCGGACACTCCTCCGTCTCCGGATCCAGGGTCCACAGACTCTCCTCCGGCACCGATCGTCCAGCTGATCCTCATACCGCTGGTCACCTGCATGGTCTGGATACGAGTGCGTCCTGCTCCCCCGCCTCCTCCGACCAGAAGTGCATGGTCCCTACATGAGGCTCCCGACCCTCCGCCTCCTACGGCATATATGACCACGCGACCTTCGAAATCGATGATGGTACTGTCATCCGTCTCCGAGATGGTGTACTCAGGATAATCCCAAGCTGCCGTGAGGACTGTTCCGGAGTCGATCCTGACGATATCTCCTGGGTAATACACCTTCCCATCCGAGCCATGCCAATTGGCGAGGTTGGCCGAATACTGATACTCCTCCCAATCGGAGGGCATGCTGATGATGGAGACCATCGCACCTTTGACGAATCTCTGCTCCACATCCACCATTCCCGAGCGTCCTCCCGAGTATGTGATGTATTCCGTCGGGGTTCCTCCGCTCCTGATGTCCATCCCCGCGACCTGCAGAGGGATGGTCATCTTGACCAGCTGAGGTCCGGAGTATGTCGGAGACACCGTCCCAACGATGAAGACGTTCTTATCGATGACAGGATAGAGCTCCGCCACGGAGGGTGGAGGCTCGAAGTGGAATCTGAATCCTCCTGTGTTCTTTCCCGTCTCGTAATCACGTCCGAAATTCTGCCAGAAGTCGATCATGTTGAGGAACTGTCTGATCCACTTCCCATTCGACCATCTGGTCTGGTCTGCCGAACTGTCGTTATAGTTCACAGGGTTGCTACGGGAGATGTTCACATTGAACTTCCTGCTGTTCCCCAGATCGATGACATATCTGTTCGAGGCTCCGAACACGACGGTGGATGTGCTGTTCAGATTGGCCGTGACCACATCCTCTATCGAATCGACCACTTCGAAGTACATCTTCTCCGTGATCCCGTCATGAGATGCGATCAGATAGCATTCCGCGTTCTCTGTTGGCGGGAGCCCCCAATGGGCATAGAGTGTGATGCTCTTTGTCACAACATAACGGTCTCCCGATGACCCCACGTAATCTCCATTGGCCTGCTCGGTGTACCATCCCTTCAGGACCATGCCCTCATAGTCCGCTTCGGGAAGAAGGATGGACCTTCCGACGACCGTGCTGACGCTGGTAGTGTCCATGGTACCTCCGTTGGGGTTGAATTGGACCTTGACCATCTTCCCGACGGGGATGTCAGGGGATGAGGGATCGTCCGGGTCTGTGATGACGGTCAGGTTGAAGTCCCTCTGGTATGCGCGGGTACCGATCTGGACGAAACGGAATCCCTCGAATCCGTATGCAGGCTTACCTGAGATCCCGATCTGCCCTGAGGTCAATGAGATGTTGCTGATGGTCGGTAGATCCTCACCATTTGCAGAGAACACCATGCCATCAGGGACCGAGTCCGAGAAGTATCCCCTGTATCTGATGGGGTAATCTCCCTTGTTGGGAACGATCAGGGGTAGATCTGTCGCATTGACTATCCAGACGAAGGGGTCGTCCGTCGTACCTGTACCCGTGGCCTTGTCGGGGATGGGGAACCATTCCGCGTACAAGGTGACATCCATGTCACCTCCCTTCATCGGGAACTCTTCTTCGGGCTGATATACGGTACAACCTGTGTTGTCTTTGTACTCCCTCCATCCAACGAACACGTATCCATCGGCCTCGATATTGCATCTGGGGATATCGAACTGATATTCCACCGAATCTCCCGTTCCATCGTACACGATGGGCTCGGGGACGGTTCCTGTAACGGTCACTCCGTTGGGGGCGTTCTTATTGAATCTGAGGGTCTTGACGAAATTGCCTCTGGATTTCACGGAGACCTTGTTGGCGACCGTGTTACCATTGGCGTTGGTGATGTATATCCAGAATTCGCGGATGACGAACCTGTGCTTCCCTTTTAGCCAGAGGCCCATGGTCGTGGACAGAGGGCTTTCGTAAGGGGGAAGTTCGGTGAAGTTCCCACCATCCAAGGGAAGGTACAATCCCATTAGATCCAGCGGCCCCTCCGTGTATCCGGAGTGCACCAGATATCTGGATCCCACGATGCTATATTCACTGTCCATCAGGGAGCGTTCCGTCTCCTCGAACGGATACACTGTGTGGTACAACAGTTTGTCATATGGGAAATCATCGTTGACCTTCTCCTGAATATAGATCGTTAATGGATATGTTAGCCCCGAACTATCATTGGCAGAGATCAGAAGTGAGACAGTTCCCTGTTTTACACCCATCACCCTGTATTTGTATAGGGACGCATAACTCTCCAATATCGAAACTGTCACATCTCCGGATCCTCCCTGATTCGTTATCGAAACAGACGGGTCTTTGGCATTGGTCGGCCTAGTCACCACGTAGAAGTCAACATACTTACCTTCCGCAACCGTGATGGAAGATATGTTGGCACTGGATGTGGTTTCTCCTTGATAATTGACAAAGATATCCGTAAGAGGGATGTCGTCATCGATGATGACCGTAACCGTCTCTGAATAGCCTC
>JAEDJU010000032.1 GCA_016296195.1 Candidatus Methanomethylophilaceae archaeon
GTCGTAACAAGGTATCTGTAGGGGAACCTGCAGATGGATCACCTCCTACGCAGGGTGGGGCTTGACCCCACCCTCTCAACAATCATGCGTATAATATTGCAAGGAAATTCCCAAGTGAATTTCCCGCAATTCCTAGGCAGCTTACCATGCACTAAACGTAGCATCGAACGTCACTTCTTCCATTATTTTCAGCTGATTCTGTGTTATCATGACCATCATTGTCTATTCTTCCCATACAGGTTCTACCGAGAAATATGCCCGTGAACTTTCATCTCGTACGGGTTTGGATTGTTATTCTGTGGATTCCGAATACCCCAGACATGAGCAGATCGTTTTCTTCGGTTGGTTGAGAAAGGATACTGTTGTGGGAATAGACAAGGTCGAAAGAAGCTGTCTGAAGGCTGTATGCGTTGTCGGTTTGGACAATGCAGGTTCTTTCCATCCGGACATAGTAGCATCGAAGAACAAGTACAAGGTGCCAACATACTACCTTAGGGGTTGGATTGACCGTAAGAAGCTGAATCCCTTGGATAAAGGGGTTCTTATGCTCGTCTGTGTCATGATGAAGCTCAAAGGTCTCAATGAGTTCAATCAGCCTTTATTCGAAGCTATGATGGAGGGCGGGAGTTTCTACGATCCTGTTTATCTCGATTCCATAGAACTGTTCCTGAAAAGGTAAATGGTAGTCCTGCCCGGGTTCGAACCGGGGTCGCCGGCTCCAAAGGCCAGCATGATTGACCACTACACTACAGGACTATGGGACTCCCGAAGTAGTTATTTTATAATTTACTTTTGATTGACAGCTTGATATTCTCCTTAAAGATGTACGTGGCCTCTCAACAATCGCTTCTTTTATGGCCCCTCAATATACTCAATACCAGACAAGATATTGGTGTCAGGGAAGTAGCATGTTGTGCGGACATTGACATTGTACCAGAAGGCTGTTCATCATCAGTGGCTGCTGCGAGATGCCTTTTCGATCCCATCTACTCATTGTGATGAGGTTTGAAGATTCAAGGGTAAAACACGATTATTGAGCAGATGAGCCCAGTTGTTCTTTTACCAAGGGTTTTTACCAGATTATCTTTCCGAGAAGATACGTGGGTCTATTTTCTGTGACTTCCACATCAACGAATGTTCCAAGAGGGATCTCATCTCTGATGACGATGGGCCTGTAGTTCTCGGTACGAACTATCGTTCCTTCTTTCCCCTTTTCAGTTGCAAGAGTTCTGTATAGTTTGCCCACCATCGATGAATTCACATCTAATTCAGTGTCATTTTTCATTTTAGTGAGCTCTGCCGATCTTTCTTTGGCTATCCTGCCGTGTACCTGTTCCATTGTGGCTGCATCGGTCCCAGGTCTCGATGAGAATCTTGTGATGTTCACTGTATCGGCGCGTAGGTCCTTGATCAGCTGCATGCTCATCTCATGGTCTTCATCGGTCTCTCCCGGGAATCCGCATATGATGTCGGTTGCAATACTGACATCGGGGCAGGCCGATCTAACGTCATCAACCAAGGACATGAAGTCCTCGACTGTGTATCTGCGTCTCATCGCTTTCAGGATCCTGTCGCTGCCGCTCTGCACGGGGATATGTAGGAATCTGTACATCCTCCTATCATCAAATGTTTCGATAAGGCCCTCCCAGATCCTCATGAGGTTGTTCGGGTTCATCATACCGATCCTGACTCTGTACTCGCCATCCACTTCCAGCATCGAACGTATGAGTGTCTGCAGGTTCGTTCCAACGTCCCATCCGTAACAGGCAGTATCCTGGGCGGTCACGAGTATCTCCTTGGCACCACCCTCGACGAAAGATCTGAATGTGGACGTCATTTCATCGGCAGGATAGCTTTTGAGGTTCCCCCGGGCGAATTTGGTGATGCAGTATGAGCAGTTGCCGAGACATCCCTGTGCAATCGGTAGGATCGCATCCGTTTCCTGTTTGATGGGGAGCGGAGGGCCTGCGATGCCATAACGCTCCGCGATCTCCCTTGCAAAAACATGGTAGTCCTCAGGAGGGACTATTATGGATTCGGGAAGGCGTATCTCCACTCTACGGGGTTGGGCCTTGGCCATACAACCCGTTACGACGATCTCCTTTCCAAGTTTCTTCAGTTCGGATATGCGTGCCAGCATCCTCTTCTCGGTGGTATCCACTACTGTGCACGTGTTTAGAATGACGATGTCCGCCTCCTCTGCGGAGGGGGCTTCGGAATATCCCATGGATGCCATGTCGGCGGAGAGCTTGCGCCCTTCACCGAAGTTCATGGTGCATCCATAGGATTCGACGTAGTACCTCATCAGCGGGTGCAGGCGTCGTTTGTTGGGACTGCAAATGCGGTCTTGGCCGAGATCTTGGAGATCTTGGCGTGGATCTTCGTTCCTTTGACGGTTCCGGGAACGACGACCAGGTAGTCGAAGAACTTACCCACTCCGTCTCCCTTCTTTCCGACATCCGTGATCATGAGCTCGATGATGTCGCCCTCCCTGAGGGTGTTTGCGGTGTCGGCCCTCACGGATTTCCTGACGGTGATGGGCCTGCGTGCTCCACATGCCTCACACTCGAGCATCAGGGTCCTGTCCTCCTTGACCATCTTGGTGTCGGGGAGACCGCACTCCGAGCAAATGACATAGGTCTCGGTGTACATCTGGATCTTGTCGTTGATCTGGGAGGGGTTGATCTTCGCTTTGAAGACCGCCCTGCGACCTTCGACGTTACCGGGTGTTCCGAGCTCCTTCAGGAGGAACTGCAGAAGGTGCTGGGGGTCCCTCCTCAATTTGTCGGTGACGTCGATGAAGTTCCTGAAGACTGTGATCTTACCCTCCTGGAGGACATCCAGCTCGGGGATCTCGAACCTCTCATGGTTCTCGATAGTCTCGGGGCAAGCGATTTTCGCTCTGTTGAGCAGTGCCAAGTATTCATCGTCTCCGGCCATAATATACACCTATAAAGTGGGCAACAGAGACCAATTAATAAAGGTTGTCGGGCCCGGTCACCCGGGCCCCCATGACGATCAGTTTCTGCCTTCCATATAGGCGATAGCCGCATCCACCAGTCCCTGGTGCAGCGGTGACGGCCTTGTCGGCTTGGATTTGAACTCGGGGTGGAACTGGGAAGCGACGTAGTACGGATGTCCCTCCAGTTCACCGATCTCCATCCTGGTTCCGCATTCGGAGCGTCCTGTGAACTTCCATCCCGCAGCCTCGATCCTGTCGATGTAATCGGGGTTGACCTCATATCTGTGGCGGTGTCTCTCCGATATCTGTGTTGATCCGTAGAGTTCCGCAGCCATGGACCCCTCCTTCACGAAGACGTCCTGGGCTCCGAGACGCATGGTGGCACCCATGTCCACTATGCCCTTCTGCTCGTCCATGATGCATATGACCGGGTCGGGTGTCCTGGGGTCGAACTCGGTGCTGCTGGCCTTCTCCAGGCCGAGGACGTTCCTGCAGAACTCGATTGTTGCTATCTGGAATCCGAGACAGACACCCAGGAACGGTATGCCGTTCTCGCGTGCATATCCGGCTGCGACGATCTTCCCCTCCACACCCCTTATCCCGAATCCTCCGGGGACCAGGATTCCGTGGACATCGCCCAGGATCTCATTGGGATCTCCGGTCGTGAGATCATCGCTGTCGATGAACTTGATCCTGACCTTGCATTCGGATGCGGCACCCGCATGTGTGAAGGCTTCGAGGTGGGACAGGTAGGAATCCGCAAGGGCCGTGTATTTGCCCACCAGAGCGATCCTGACCTCCTTCTTCGGATTGACTATCCTCGAGACCAGGTCCTCCCACTGCGCCATATCCCTGGGTGTGGTCAGGGGTCCGAGCTTCATCTTGTCGATGATGTAATCGGCAACGCCCTGTTTCTCCAGATTGAGCGGAACCTCGTAGATGCTGCGTGCATCCGGCGTGGATATGACCGCATCCTCCGGAACATCGCAGAACATGGCGATCTTCGAGATGGCGGATTCGCTCAGAGGTTCGGAGCACCTCCCCACTATGATGTCGGGTCTGATACCGATGCTCATGAGTTCCTTGACGGAATGCTGTGTGGGTTTCGTCTTCTCCTCTCCCACTGAACCCATGATGGGGATCAGGGTGGTGTGGATGAACATGACGTTCTCCTCCCTGCCGAGTTCCCTGCCCAGCTGTCTGGCGGCCTCCAGGAACGGCATGGACTCCATGTCGCCCACCGTTCCGCCGAGTTCGACGATGACGACATCGGCGCCGGATTCCCGGGCGACGTTCGTGATGCGCCTCTTGATCTCGTTTGTGATGTGGGGGATGATCTGGACCGTTTTTCCGAGGTAGTCTCCGTGCCTCTCGTTCTCGATCACCGAACGGTACACCTTCCCGGTAGTGATGTTGTGGTCGCGGGTCAGGTGGAGGTCCATGAACCTCTCGTAGTTCCCGAGGTCCAGGTCCACCTCCCCACCGTCATCCAGAACGTAGACCTCTCCGTGTTCGAAAGGATTCATGGTTCCGGCATCTATGTTCAGGTACGGGTCTATCTTGATCGCGGAAACCTTCAGTCCACGGGATTCGAGCAGACGCCCTATGGAGGATGCAGTTATCCCCTTTCCCAGTCCCGAGATTACCCCTCCGCTGACGAAAATCAACTTCATCTGAATCAACGGGAACCTTCATACTGCTTGGTCATAGATAAATCTGATGGTGATTTGTCTGGTAAAATGGATTATGATTAGTCATATCATCATTTTTCAGTGAAATAATGTGATTTTGTACATCCACATATTCTATATCGGATCCATATAACGGGGCTTCGGTCGACCGTGTCCAGCAGTCATAGCCATTATAGTGTCGACCGTCATACGGGAGCCCCGGTGAGAATAATGGAGGCACACAAGGACATTTCGGAAATGAGTTTCGAGGAGTTCTTCTCCGAGCCGAAGACCCGGTCGGAGAGGAAGGATTCGGTGAAGGCCGTGCCTCCCAACGAGTCCCGCAGGACGGAGGAGAGGACTGTCTCCAGGCAGGGGTTCGCGGGAGCAGGCCCGAAGGTCAACTACACCGCAGGTCGCTTCCAGTTGTATGTTCCACGTTACACGGGATTGGACACGGACAGGTTCGATGCGGCCATCGACTGTTCCCAGGGTGTCATCCCCATGGGCCGTCTGGAGTCCGTCAGGCAGAAGGGCGGCAGGACGACACGCCCCAACACCCTCGACCTGACCACCGTCGGCGTCTCGCCGATGGAGAACTTCAAACTCACGATCGATGGAGAGGTGGTGTTCGAGAACAGGCCACGTCAGATCCTGTTCTTCAACAACATCGGTCTTCCCATGAACAAGCCAGTCGGAGACGTCTATGCCGTCCATCTGCCTTCCGTGGCACTCAGGCTCGTGAGGGCCGAGGTCATCGAGGAGTCCGTCAAGGATGGGTTGACCATCACCCGCCTGGACGTCTCCGTGGCCGGAGGTGTATGGGTCGACGATTCCGTCCCCGAGGCTCCCGCCACAGTCGAGGAGGTTCCGGCGGAGGAGCCGAAACCCGTCAAAGCGAAGAAGGCGCCTGTCAAGAGGGTACGTGTCAAGGGTTCCTTAACGCTGTCACCAGGATCCAAGGATGCGGATGTCCTCTGTGACGGGGACGAACTCCAGATGTATCCGTCCGTGGTGACGGCACGTCCCGTAGTGGACGGATGCGACATCTCCGAGTGCACACTGTCCCTACGTTCCGCGACGGGGGAGGTCGTGGTCGGCCCCGTCACCGCCGCACAGTCCGTGGACCTCGATCCCGTAGGCTCATTCGGTCCTGCCACCGTTGTCTTGGAGAGGGACGGCAAGGTCCTGGCGGAGTCCAAGCTCTTCCTGATCCCCGGATTCACCTGCTCCTACGAGGGCAAGGGCGATATCGTCGACGATCCGTTGGTGGAGTTCTCATTCGCAGATGTGTCCGGTTCAAGGAACATGTACGATGAGGATGCGTACGGTCCGTTCGAGCACGAAGGTGTTGTGTTCTACATCCGCTGGGTCGTTCCCGCAGTGACATACGACATAGGGGACGGTCCGCAGAGGTACGCTCCCATCGACATCGACATAGCCGACCTGAAGGCTGACCGTATGAGGGTCACAGTCAAGGGTGCCAGGAAGAAGGCGCTCTTCTTCGGCGGGGAGAAGGGAAAGAAGACGGACGTCACACCAGGATGGGAGGGCGAGTACTATGATGTCGAGCTCGAGCCCATCCGTGAGGAGGTATACTCCCACCCGTCATCCACATACTGCTTCTACATAACCGTCAACTCGTTCCCCAACCGCAGGTTCATGAGGATCACCAATCCCGTAAGGCTCAAGGCCAGGTTCGAGGACGGTTGTGTCGTGGCCGATGTGGACCCGTCAGCCCCCGAATGCATCTGCCGTCTCTATGGGTTCAACGGCGTCCAGAACGATGTCCTCCTGGTCCCCGGGGAGAACCGTGTGCCGGTGGGTGCGGATGTCATAGAGGCCGAGGTCCTGGAGATGGATGGTTCCAAGGTCCGTCTCGCGGTCCCCGTGTCCGTACGTCACCTCCCGTTCCTGCAGAAGGATGCCATGGGCGACCTCTGGCTCTATGTTTCCAGGTCCAAGCGCATCCCACTGCCCGGCGGACTGATCGTCGATGGAAAGCCGGTGAACGATGCCATCAGGTCCTGGCACGACAGGATCGTCAGGATGAACCCTGAGCTCAGGAACGTCTCCCTGGCGATGATGCAGAAAGCATTCGCAGAGTATGGTGAGTGATATGGTCACATCTTTCTCCAGGCGTGTCGGGGACACCATGGATTCATTCATCATGAGTCTGGTGGATGTCGCCGCACGCCCAGGTATGATCTCGTTCGCCACCGGCCTTCCAGACAACCAGCTGTTCGACACCGAGGGTCTCGTCCGTGCCGTGTCCGAGATCCTATCGGAGGACCCACATGGTCCTCTCCAGTACGATTCGGCCGCCGGGTACATTCCGCTGAGGAAGCGCATCGCCCGCCGTTGCCGCGACAGGCTGGGATTCGATGTCGGATACGAGGATGTCTTCATGACGAACGGGTCCCAGGAATGCTTCGATCAGCTCGGCAAGATGTTCCTGGACCGCGGAGACAGGATGGTCGTGGAGAATCCAGGGTATCTGGGGGCCATCCAGTCATTCTCCGCCTACGGGCCGGAGTTCATCGGTGTGGACATGGCCGAGGGTGGTGTCGACACCGATCAGCTGGCCTCGGCATTGGAGGGCGGACCCAAGCTGTTCTATTCTATACCAAACCATCAGAACCCTTCCGGCACCAGCTACTCCGAGGATGTGCGCAGGAGGGTAACCGATGCCATCAGGGGATCGGGATGCCTGTTGATCGAGGACGATGCCTACGGTGAGCTGGGATATGACGGCCGTGTCGGGAGGACGATGAAGTCCATGCTCCCCGAGGAGACGGTGATGTGCGGATCCTTCTCGAAGACCATCTCTCCCGGGATGAGGGTCGGATGGATGATCGTCCCGGAGTGGATGAGGGAGGCCACAGGCAAGAGTGTGGAATCCTCGTTCCTGCAGTCCAACACCTTCTGCCAGAAGGTCATCGACCGCTTCATGGAGGACAACGACTACGACAGGTACCTCGACGGTCTCCGCAAGGGGTACAGGGAGAAGAAGCGCATGTTCATGGATGCACTCCAGGACAATCTGCCGTCCACCATGAGGTGGAACGATCCAGATGGGGGCATGTTCGTCTGGCTCAGGACCCCGGACGGCACCGACTCAGGGGAGCTCTTCGAGCTTCTCATAGAGAGGGGGCTGGTCGTGATGCCGGGGAAGCCGTTCCACACCAGGGGCGGGTCCAACACACTGAGGCTCAACTTCGCGACCCCTTCCGAGGAGCAGATCGCCGACGGGGCGGCCATTCTTGGCCGTGTCTGCAGGGAGCTGTTCCCCGAACGGGCCGTATAACCGCTTTATAATCAGAGGTGGCGAAGTTTTTAATATGATGTATGGCTAGCCACCTCAGCATTAATGGCTTGATAGTAGGTCAAGTCACGATTTCACAATCGCAAGATATCCAAAAATCGAGGTGAAAAATTGGGAAATGGTCTTTACACCGCAAGGAAAATGAAAGAGGACCGTCAGAAGTTCCGCTGGCTTGACAGGGGATACAAGAAGAGGGTCCTGAAGCTCAGGGAGAAGTCCGATCCTCTCGAGGGATCCGCACAGGCACGCGGAATCGTCCTGGAGAAAGTCGGAATCGAGGCTAAGCAGCCCAACTCCGCTATCAGGAAATGCGTCAAGATCCAGCTCATCAAGAACGGACGTCAGATCACCGCATTCGCCGTCGGAGACGGAGCCATCAACTTCATCGACGAGCACGACGAGGTCATGGTCGAGGGAATCGGTGGAAGGATGGGAAGGTCCTACGGAGATATCCCCGGAGTCCGTTACAAGGTCATCAAGGTCAACAACGTCTCTCTGAACGAAATGGTCAGGGGAAGGACCGACAAACCCGTGAGATGATTCAAATGGCAGACGAGATTGTTGCACAGAAAGCACTCATCTTCGGAAAATACGACACTTCCGAAGTCGTCGTCAACGACGGCGGACTCGCAAAATACATCGACCTCACCCCCACCAACGTTCCCCACTCCGGTGGAAAGCACGCCAACAGGTGGTTCGGAAAGTCCAACCTGAGCATCGTCGAGAGGCTCATCAACAACATCATGAGGACCGAGAAGTACACCGGAAAGAAGATGAAGGCGTACAAGGCGGTCGCAGATGCGTTCGACATCATCGCAGCCAAGACGAAGAAGAACCCCGTGCAGGTCCTCGTCGAGGGACTCGAGAACGCAGCACCCCGTGAGGAGGTCACCAGGCTCCAGTTCGGAGGAATCTCCGTCCCCAAGGCCGTGGACATCTCCCCCCAGAGGAGGCTCGACATCGCCCTCCGCAACCTGAGCACCGGAGTCGTCCAGGCTTCCACCAAGAACAAGAAGGCAATCCACGAGTGTCTGGCCGACGAGATCATGCTCGCAGCCAAAGGTGACATGACCTCCTACTCCGTCGCCAAGAAGGAAGAGGTCGAGAGGGTCGCCCAGTCCGCCAGATGATCCTGTAAGAAAGGTGTGTGAACATGGGACGCAGAGAGGACAACGCGAAGAAAGCAGTCGAGCTGATGAAAGACCAGAAACTCATCAGGAACCTCGGAACTGCAGCACATATCGACCACGGAAAGACAACATTCTCCGACAACCTGATCGCAGGAGCCGGAATGATGTCCTCCGAGACCGCCGGTGAGCAGCGCCTGCTCGATTACGATGAGCAGGAGGCAGCAAGGGGAATCACAATCAACGCTGCATCCGCGGCAATGGTCGTTCCCTACAAGGAGCCCGGATCCAACAAGCTGGACCACTACCTCGTCAACCTCATCGACACCCCCGGACACGTCGACTTCGGTGGAGACGTCACCAGGGCAATGAGGGCACTGGATGGAGTTTACATCCTGTGCTGCGCAGTCGAGGGAATCATGCCCCAGACCGAGACAGTTATCAGGCAGGCACTCAAAGAGAGGGTCAGGCCCATGCTGTTCATCAACAAGGTCGACAGGGCCATCGTCGAGCAGCAGCTCACCCCTCAGATGATGATCGAGAAGTTCTCCAAGATCATCACCGAGTTCAACCAGAAGATCATGGACATCCTGCCCGCACCCCTCAACAAGCAGTGGCAGGTCAGCCTCCAGGACGGAACCGTCGCACTCGGATCCGCATACAACAACTGGGCTGTCTCCATCCCCTACCTCCAGAGGCCTGAGCTGAAGAAGATGGGAATGAACCTCACCAAGGTCTTCGAGTACTGCGGAAGGGAGGGCGGACAGGCGGAGCTCGCCAAGCTGATCCCCCTCGCAGACGTCGCACTGGAGATGGCTATCAACCACATCCAGAACCCCGTCGATTCCCAGAAGATCCGTATCCCCACCATTTGGAAGGGAGATTTGGACTCCAAGGTCGGAAAGGACATGCTGAACTGCGACCCCAACGGAGAGGTCGCCATGATGGTCACCAAGATCATCATGGACAAGCAGGCAGGAGAGATCGCCATCGGAAGGCTGTTCTCCGGAACCGTCAAGAAGGGACAGACCCTCTACATCTCCGGTGTCTCTGCACCCCAGCGTGTTCAGACCGTCGCACTCATGGTCGGAGCCGACAGGACCCCCATCGAGGAGTGTAAGGCCGGAAACATCGTCGCACTCACCGGACTCAAGGACGCCATCGCCGGAAGCACCGTGTCCTCCATGAAGGACATGGAGCCCTTCGAGAAGATGACCCACTACTCCGAGCCCGTCATCACAAAGGCCATCGAGGCCAAGAACATGGCCGACCTGCCCAAGCTGGTCGAGGTCCTCAGGACCATCGCCAAGGCTGACCCCTCGTTGAACATCGAGATCAACAACGAGACCGGAGAGCACCTCATGTCCGGAATGGGAGAGCTGCACCTGGAGATCACCGAGTACAGGATCAAGAACGAGCAGGGTGTCGACATCGTCGCATCCGCACCCATTGTCGTGTACCAGGAGTCCGTCAAGGGAGCCAACCCCTCCGAGTTCGAGGGTAAGTCACCCAACAAGCACAACAAGTTCTACTTCATCGTCAGCCCCCTCGAGGAGTCCATCAACTTGGCCATCCGCAAGGGAGAGATCGATGTCGATTCCAAGATCAAGGACCCCAAGGCCCTCGCCAAGCAGCTGATGGACCTGGGAATGAGCGATGTTGAGGCTAAAGGAGTCGTCGGATTCAAGAACAACAACGTCCTGATCGACTGCACCAAGGGAATCCAGTACCTCCACGAGACCATGGAGCTCGTGAAGCAGTCCTTCGAGGAGGCCATGATGAGGGGACCCCTCGCCAACGAGAAGGTCGCCGGACTGAAGGTCTGTCTCATGGACGCCAAGCTGCACGAGGATACCATCCACAGGGGACCCGCACAGATCATCCCCGCAGTCAGGGACGGTATCTACGGAGCCATGTGCCAGGCAGGAAGGATCCTCCTGGAGCCCATGCAGAAGCTGTTCATCAGCGTTCCCCCCGACTACATGGGAGGAGCAGTCAACCTGATCAACCAGCGCCGCGGAACCATCCTCGAGATGGGACAGGAGGGCGCTGACTCCACCGTCACCGCAGAGGTTCCCGTCGCGGACATGTTCGGATTCTCATCCGATATCCGTGGATCCACCCAGGGACGTGCCATCTGGTCCATCGAGAACGCAGGATTCAAGCAGCTCCTGCCCGATCTCCAGAAGAAGGTCGTCACCGAGATCAGGACCCGTAAGGGACTCAACCCCGAGCCCTACGACGACAGGTACTACGCCGGCCTGTAAACCTTATATATCAAACCCCTTTACTGAAATCATCATAACGTTCCTTAGGAGGAAGAAAAATGGCAGAGAAAGAGCACATGAATCTCGTCATCATCGGGCATGTCGACCACGGAAAATCCACCCTCACCGGAAGGATCCTGCTCGAGGCCGGTGCAATCGACCCTCACATCATCGAGAAATACAAGAAAGAGGCAGAGGAGAAAGGAAAGGGATCCTTCTACTTCGCATGGGTCATGGACGGACTCAAAGAGGAGAGGGAGAGAGGAGTTACCATCGATGTCGCACACAAGAAGTTCTACACCGACAAGTTCTACTTCACCGTCATCGACGCTCCCGGACACCGTGACTTCGTCAAGAACATGATCACCGGAACCTCCCAGGCAGACGCTGCCATCATCACCTGTTCCGCTATCGAGGGACCCCAGGCTCAGACCAAGGAGCACGTCT
>JAEDJU010000224.1 GCA_016296195.1 Candidatus Methanomethylophilaceae archaeon
TTGCAATCGTAGTTGGTGTCGAGGACCACCTCAGTGGTGACGAAGGACCTGGCCCTGGTACCATCACCTATGACCTCCACCGAGACGCTCTTCCCGTGGACGAACTCCTGTATCACCGGCTCATCGTTCAGGGAACGGATGACCTCCAGGCCCCTGTCCACATCGTCCTGGTTGAATGCGACCGACACGCCTATGCTCCCGCTCTGGGAGGACGGCTTCACAACCACGGGGAATCCGCACTCGGGCCACTTGCCCGGAAGGGGAACCCCCACTGAATCCATGATCTCGTTGGACCTGTTCTTGGAACAGGAGATCTCATAGGAGTCCATGTCGAAGAGCAGGGGTATGTCAGAATCCCTCAGCATCCCGTCTAGACAGTGCAGGAGATCCAGCTCCTCGCATGCCGGAATGACCGCATCGCACCCCTCGAAAACATCCCTGGCGGAATCGGGGTCCTTGGTCGGATCCAACACCAGAGGTTCATCACATATGGACAGGGCCGGCGCATCCGCCTTCCTGTCCAGAACGACGGTCTCGATCCCCGCCTTACGGGCGAGGAACACCGCCTCCATGCCCTGAAGGGCACCTCCCACTATAGCCAACCTCATCCTACTCGCCTCCCACCCTCTCGGGTCTGTGGGCATCGAGGAACGACACGTACTCCGATGAAGTGGCGTGACGGTATCCCATCTCCTCCAGCATCTCGTAGACGTGCTCCACCGAACGGTTCCCGTTCTCTATGTCGAGTTCGTGCTGTGCCACACCGGCCAGGTTCTGGTTGGGCGGCACTATGGATGTTATGACGTTCGCACCGGCTGCGATCCTGGTCTTCAATCCCGCGATACCCTCGACGTCGAGACTGCACGGTATCAGCTTGTCGGGATAGAGGATCCTCATTACCGCGATGGCCTTCAGCTCCTCCGTGGAATCATAGGGGGTGACGAACTGCATCGGGGTCCCCTCCTGGGGTACGAAGGTCATGGCACGGACCTGCTCGCATCCGAGCCTTCCCATCTCCAGGATGGTCTCCGCCCTGTCGGTCACGTCCTCTCCGAGACCTATCATCATACCGTCCTCTGCAAGGAGTCCGGCCTCCCTGGCCCAGGTCTTCTGGTTCCTGCGGTCGTCGAAGCTCTGGTCCAATCTGAGTGATTCGAAGAGCTGCCTGTTGTAGGTCTCCTGATAACATGCGTACCAATCGGCACCCGCATCCCTGACCTTGGAGAACATCTCCCTAGGGAGGGCACCCGGGGATGCCATTATGCTTATGCCCACATCGTCGCGAACCGACGATATGATGTCGAGGAGCCCCCTGTAATCGTCCGCGTACATCCTGGGATCCTCACCCATGGTCAGATCGGCCAGGTTGATGCCGGCATCCTTCAGTCCTCCGGCCAGCTGTACGATCTCCTCCTTCGACTTCCTGTACCTGTCGATGGAGTGGTTGGAACTCCTGTAGTAGCAGAATGTGCAGTTGTTCTTGCAGTAGGTGGAGAAGTACACGAAGCCGTAGGTGAAGATCTTCCTGCCGAACTCCCTGTCCCTGACTTCCCTGGCTGCGGAGAACAGTTGCTCCATCTCCGCCGGATCGGATATGGACATGAGTTCCTGGACATCGTCCACACCCACGTCCCGGCCATTCACGGCCCTGTCGATGATGTCTGCGATCATGATGAAACCTCAGTCTATCTTGTAGCCGTCCAGATATGTGATGCTCTTACCGGTCTTGCGCACACTGCTCTTGCCATTCGCCAGCATCAGAAGGCGCTCCAGACCGAATCCCACTCCTGACCAGGGCTCATGGATGTCGTGTGCCGCATCCAGCACATGCGGACCGACGGCACCCGATGCGACCTCCATACCGTTGACCTCCACATCCAGAGTCTCCTTGTAGACGTCGGATTCCTCACGGACGAGTTCATACTCGAGACCCGCGGAGGTCATGACATCGTCGATGTAGTCCTTCAGACACTCGACGGGATCGCCCTCGGGGCCCAGGTCCACCAGGTTGAGCATGGTGAACTCCTCCAGATGCCTGCTGCTCTTGGACTCCTTCCTGAAACAGGATCCGATCTCGAATATCTTCACGGAACCGTCGGTGTGGTCCCTGAGCTTCCTCATGACGACGTAGAGGTTCGGGGCGAGCATGGGTCTCAGACACCTCTTCTCATCGATGAAGAACACCTGCTTGTAGAGGGGATGGTCAGGGGTGATGGTCATCTTCGCCAATGCGGCGGTGGAGATGATGATCGGGGTACGGACCTCTATGAATCCGCGTGCGATGAGCTTCTCCGCGATCCTGGCCTCCAAGGCCGCGAGGTCGTGTC
>JAEDJU010000033.1 GCA_016296195.1 Candidatus Methanomethylophilaceae archaeon
GGAATCCAGCGACTATTCCTCCGGTGTATCCAATTCCGATTCAACGGATTTATCTGGATTCGGAACAACCAGCGAATCCGGATCGAGCGGCCATTCCTCATCGGAAAGTAGTCGCTGATCGATTATCAAACAGCCCGGGAAACCGGGCTTTATCCACAATGAATGGTGCCGGGGAAGGGATTTGAACCCTCGAACTACTAAAGACAGGATCCTAAATCCTGCGCCTTTTCCAGACTCGGCAACCCCGGCGACATTCCTCGGTATGGACAGGAGTTTAATATGTTATCGGTTCAGCAGCTCTGATTCAGAATCATCATCCGAGCCGTTGTAGACATATCTCATGCCCCTTGTCTTCCCCTCTTTCCTCAGAATCCCTGCTGCAACCAGGGAATCAAGTTTCATACGTACCGATTGCTCGCCGAGTTCCACCCATGTGGATGCTTCCGTCAACGTGAAGCGTCCCTTCTCCCTGGCTTTGGTCGAGATGATCCTGGTGTTCTCATCCACATTCCTCAACAGGTCTATGGATTCCATGCGATGTATTGATGAGGAGTATGCGTCATGTATCTTTTCTATGGAATGATTGACCAGTTGTGTGTATGATCCGGTCCTTTCCGCATACATTGCCAGATCTATATATTGGGGTAGTTCCCTGCATAATTCTGATCCTATATCGCAGAGCATGCTGTTCTCGATACCACAGGCCTCCAGATACATATGGAAAAGCATTGTGGCTGTGATGGAGTTCCCATCATCAAATGGTCTGATGCTTTCAAAACCATTGATCATCAATATTGCTGTTGTTATCGGATCCATGGCCGAGGAATCCATCCATTCCATGAGTCTCGCAAGTTCGTTACGGATGTTCTCGTGTGGGCATGGGGTGAATGATCTGTCATTCGGGGCCGATATTGCCTCTGTGGTTCTGCGATAGTCATCTGCATCCGATTCACCAACCAATCTGCGATGGATATTCCTTATCGTGTTCGTGGACCAGGGTGGTGAAGATTGTTTGGAAAGGTCGATGGTGTTCAACACGTCTTCCTTTGAGACAGTTTTGGTATCATCCATCTTCCATCCTATTGCATTCTCGATCGAGGAATGAATCAATCTTGAACGTTCTTCATGTGGTATCAGGTATTCCTCTAAATCGGAGTCCATCTTGATAATTTCTGAAATCATCCTCTTATGCTCATGATCAAGGAAAACCTCTTGATCGAAAGGATCCCTCATTCTGTGACGTATCTGATATGAATCTAATTTTATTTTTGAATAATCTATTTTTTTATTATAATCAGATACCATAATATCGCATTTATGAGTTTTTCATATTTATATTATCTTTTATTATTATATTATTTTATAATAATAGTATAATCAAATAGGTTTTCTGTAAACTCTGATAGCAGATACGGCATCATCTGTGGGGCCAGTGATCCTGTCCTTGCCGATGGGACATATGGCGATGCAGCGACCGCAGGGGGAGATACCCTCTTTGGACAACCTCTCGGAGTTGCCAACACACAATTTCTTATCGACTATTCCTTCGGGATAATGCTTATCAGGTACTGCCGCAACAGGACATTGTCTTGTACATTTCAGGCATCCGATGCACAGTTTACCTTCCATAGGTGAATCCGCAGGGATTTCAGCATCTGTGATGACAGATGTGAATCTGATGCGGGGGCCGTTGCGAGGTGTCAGCAGCATGTTGTTGTATCCGAAATTACCGAGTCCTGCCAGATATGCTGAATGACGATGGGAGAAGAAAGAATCGGGCCTCTGTTTGAGTCCGACGATGCCATGATATCCGTCACGGGGAATATAGATCGCATGATGGTCAAGGGCAAGCAATTCCAAGGCGATCCTCTCCCCCACTTGGTCGAGCATGTTGTTGACCACACCGTAGAGGTGGTTGTAGTAGATCGACGGGGCTGTATCGAGGATCGTGTTCTGTATCGGGATACCGAAGACAACGACGGATTTTGCATCCGGCATTATGTCCTTGGGTCTGCAACCTACCTGAACACGTGATGAGACGAGGGGATCCGTCTCCCATGAATCAGCATCCGCAACACCGAAATCCACTATCCCGTTGTCTCTGAGAAGGTTTCTGATACGATCTTTCAGTCCCTGAGGGTCCATGCATCCAGATTATCGGAGGGGTAGAAGCCAGTGTCGGATGGAAAGGAGGATATCCATCGGAGACCATCGGTCCTGTATGGTGGATCTCATCGTTGACGGGGAGGAGGCGCTGTCCAAAGGTGACACATACATCGCGAGGGACATCTTCGAGAGGATGGCGTTGGATGGCGATCCAGAGGCAATGTACCGCTTGGGACTCATCTACAGGGACGGTGGTAGAGGTGTAGTCTCGGACCGCGAGGAGGCGCGCAGGTGGTTTTCGCGTGCATCCAAACAAGGTCATGTCAAGGCCCATGACGCACTTCTTGCCATGAATTCGCATTCCGAGTATATCACCGTCTTCACGGAGAAGGGATACGGTGGGAACTACGGAGGAGAGATGTCTCGTTTCAGACGGTGATGATCATCGTCAAACATCACCAATCCCGCCAGGTTTAATATGAATGTACAGATACGTCAATTCATTGAGGTTTAAAAATGTCCAATCTACTTGCTGAGGGAGGGAAGCAACTCCTCCTCGGGAACGAGGCCATCGTCAGAGGTCTCCTCGAATCGGGGACCGGTTTTGCCTCGACCTATCCTGGAACACCTTCTTCCGAGATCGGTAATATCCTCGAGAAGATATCATCCGATGCCGGACTGTATTTCGAATTCTCCACGAACGAGAAGGTCGCCTTTGAGGTGTCCGCTGCCGCGGCATCCGCAGGTGTCAGATCCTTCACGTTCATGAAGCACGTGGGACTCAATGTCGCCGCAGACCCCATGATGACATTGGCTTATTCCGGTGTCAGGGGAGGTATGCTCATACTCTCCGCGGACGATCCCTCCGCCCACAGTTCCCAGAACGAGCAGGACAATCGCTACTACTCGACACTCGCCCTGCTACCCATGATGGAGCCCTCCACACCCCAGGAGGCCAAGGACATGGTCTCCGAAGCCTATAGGGTTTCCGAGGAGCTCACCCTCCCTCTGATCTACAGGACCACCACGAGGGTGAACCATGCACGCGGTGTCGTGAACCTGTCGGACAGGGTCCCGCCTGTCGCCAAAGGACATTTCGACAAGGACGTCGTCCGTTTCGTCAACGTCCCCGTCAATGCCAGGGTCAACAGGAAGAGACTGCTGGAACTCTACGCCAAGGCGGCTGAGTTGTCCGAGGCATCCCCGTTGAACTTCATCGAGGGAGACGGTGATATCGGAGTCATCACCTCCGGGGTCTCGTACACCTATGTGAAGGAGTTCGTCAAGGGAGTGTCCATCCTCAAGATCGGATTCACCAACCCGCTTCCTGAGAAGAAGATCGCATCCTTCATCCAGGGCAAGAAGGCCATCATAGTTGTGGAGGAGTTGGAGCCCTTCATGGAGGATCAGGTCCTCAGGATATGTGCTCAGAACCACATCGATGTACCAGTATACGGTAAGAGGACTGGTCATCTCCCCAGAGCCTGGGAGTTCTCGCCCGACACGCTGTCGGGCATCAGGGACCTCGTACAGGTGGAGGAGTTCTCCGAACCCCTGCCCGCATCAACTGTCAAACTTCCCAGCAGACCTCCGACACTCTGTGCTGGGTGTCCCCACAGAGGACTCTTCGGTGCAACCAAGAAGGCTGTCGGAAGCAAGGATGTCGTCTACTGTTCCGACATCGGATGCTACACACTGGGTGTACAGCCCCCGTTCAATGCGGCCGATTTCATCATCTGCATGGGAGGAGGTGCAGGGGCCGCGGGAGGGTTCGACCAGTCTACCGATCAGAAGGCCATAGCGTTCATGGGAGACTCCACGTTCTTTCATTCCGGTGTCCCTCCGCTCGTCAACGCCCTGTTCAACAACCACAAGATCGTGATGGTCATCCTGGACAACAGGACCACCGCCATGACGGGACATCAGCCCAATCCCGGTACCGGAAGGGACTTCGGAGGTGTGACCACCGATGCCATCGACATAGAGCAGCTGGTACGCGGTGTCGGGGCCAAGTTCGTTGAGACCGTGGATCCCTACGATGTGAAGAGGACCATCCAGGTCATGAAGGATGCCATCGCCTATGACGGTGTTGCAGTCGTCATATCCAAGTGCCCCTGTCCCCTGGAGCTGAAGAAGAGGAAGATGCTGGAGTCCAAGCGCTGTGTCGTCAATCCAGAGGGATGCATCAAATGCTACACATGTCTGAAGACCGTCGCCTGTCCGGCCATCATCAAGGGTGCCGATGGATCGGTCTCCACCGACCCGACCCAGTGCATCGGTTGCGGAATGTGTGCCAATGTATGTCCCAAGAAGACCATAGAGGTGGTAAGATGAAGTACACCGTTCAGATCGTCGGAGTCGGAGGACAGGGTGTCCTCATGGCATCCATGGTTCTGGGTAACGCCGCGATGGAGATGGGGTTCCAGGTGGCCATGAGCGAGGTCCACGGAATGGCCCAGAGGGGAGGCAGCGTCCTTTCCACGCTCCGTTTCGGAGATGAGGTCATCAGTCCGCTGGAGGCCGTCGGAAATGCAGACATGATCATGGGATTCGAACCCTCGGAGACCTGCAGGAACATCCAGTTGGCCAACAGGGATTCCGTCATCCTCATGAATATGGACCCGGTGCTGCCCTCCATGGTCGCCGCCGGTTTCGAGGAGTATCCCGATGTGTCCGACCTCGTGGATTCGGTCAGGGCCGTAAACGGACATCTTGTCACCATAGATGCGACGAGTCTCGCCATCAAGGCAGGAAAGGCCGTGGCGGCCAACGCCGTCATGATCGGTGCCGTCGCCGCTCTGGAGGGATTCCCCATACCCAGGGATGTCCTGAAGGATGTCCTCGGCAAGCTCGTTCCCGAGAAGTTCAGGGAACTCAACCTCAAGGCCTTCGACATGGGTTACGAGGCCGCAAGAAACTGAGAGCAGGGGCCATAAGGCCCTTCTCTCCCCATCATCTCTGACAGTTGGGGCAGAAGTAGCTGCTCCTGTTGGAGATCGTTGTTCTCTCGATCGTCATACCACATGTCGGACACGGGTCGCCCTCATGTCCGTACATGACATACGGTGATTCATTCCAGTCACCCTCCCTGTCGGACAGGTACCATTCCGGTGACCTCAGATCGTCTTCCAAACCCTTCCCCAACACCTTGGGGATAAGTTCGGATATCATTTCCCAATCACCCTTCTCCAATGTTTCCGCCTTACGGGTGGGACGGATACCGGCCAGGAAGAGGATCTCATCGGCGTAGATGTTGCCGATCCCAGCGATGACGGATTGGTCCAGCAGACACGATTTGATGCATCTCCTGCTGTGTCCGACACGACCCTCCAGGTAGAGACGGGTGATCTCTCCACCCATCGGTTCCGGACCGAGATCGGACATCCCCGTGAAGGTGTCCTCCTCCCCATCTTTCAAAAGCCAGAATCTTCCGAACCTCCGGGGATCGGTGAAACGCAGGTCCGTCCCATCATCCAAGTGGAATATGATGTGGGTGTGCTTCGACACGGGTTCGTCCGACGACACGGAGTACATCCTCCCAGTCATACGGAGGTGGAACCATATCGAGTCCCCCGAATCGAGGTCGATGGAGATGAACTTGCCACGTCTCCCCATGGACACGATGGAACATCCCTCACAGGATGAGGCGAATGTTGTCAGGTCGGGATGCTCCACTATCTCCGGACTGTTCATGGTCACGGAGACGATGGCCCTGCCTACGGTCTTGGGTTCCAGCATGAGCCTCATGGACTCCACTTCGGGGAGTTCCGGCATCGTATCACTGTGTTCCAGAGTGTGTCTTCCCGCTCTGTTCCCTCAGCAGGGACATCTTGGACTCGTAGTATGCCGGACTCATGTCCATGTGATGTACATGGGGGTTCTCGAATCTCTGTTCCTCCTGCCAGATCTCATCCCTGAGCTGCATCTCCACATATTCCCTTATCTCACGGATGTCCCTGGGCCCCTCGACCCTCTTCCCATCGGATATGACCTTCACGAGGAGTGGTTTGAACACGCAATCGGTCAGGGTGATGTCGATCCACGGTTTCTTCGGATCCACGCATGTGTACGGTTTTCCCGATTCGGGATGTTCCCAATCATGTGTGATCAGGTCCGCCACGGCATGTCCGCTGCTGTCATACACGCGGAAGACGGATTTCCTCCCAGGGTTGGTGATCTTCTCAACAGCTTCGGACACCTTGATCTTCGGTTCGCAGACTCCGTCCTTCTCGACTGCGGAGATCTTGTAGACTGCACCGAACACGGGATCGCTCTTCGCCGTGATCAGGCGCTCCCCCACTCCGAATGCGTCAATGCATGCGCCCTGGTCGATGATGGATGTGATGGAATACTCATCCAGACTGTTGGAGGCGATGATGCGGCAATCCTCAAGACCGGCCTCATCCAGCATCCTGCGGACCTCCTTGGTCAGATACGCCAGATCGCCGGAATCTAGACGGACGCCCTTGAGCCTCTTGCCCATGGGTTCCAGAACCTCTTTCGCTGTACGTATGGCGTTGGGAGTCCCTGATCTAAGGACATCGTATGTGTCTATGAGCAGAACTGTGTCATCGGGATAGATCCCTGCATATCTCCTGAATGCCTCATACTCGGAATCATGGTACATGACCCAGCTGTGGGCCATGGTTCCGCTGATCGGGATGTCGAACATCTTTCCGGCGAGAACCGTTGCGCTTCCCGCGGCACCTCCGATGAAGGCCGCCCTGGCACCGAAGACCGCAGAATCCATGTTGTGGGCCCTACGGGCACCGAAGTCGGACACAGCCCTTCCATCGGCAGCCTTCACTATCCTGCGGGCCTTGGTGGCTATCAGGGACTGGTGGTTGACCTGTGCCAGTATCGCCGTCTCCACAAGTTGGGCATCTATCAGGGGTGCATTGACAACCAGTATGGGTTCATTGGGATAGATGATCGTACCTTCCCTGAATGCAAGGATGTCCCCTTTGAAGCGGTATCCGGACAGGAATTCCAGGAACCTCTCATCAAACATGCCGAGGGATCTGAAGTATTCGATGTCCTCCTCGTCGAAATGCATGTTCTCGATGTAATCTATGACCTGTTCCAAACCTGCGAATATGGCGAAACCACCGTTATCGGGGATCTTGCGGAAGAAAACCTCGAATGTGGCCATATGATCCTCGTGTCCTTCGAGGAAATATCCGTTGGACATCGTGAGTTCGTAAAGGTCCATGACCATCGTGAGGTTGCGTTCATCTCCCATGCTCATCGTATTCACCATGTATGACCTGTTCGGTCTGTATCTCCGAACTATCTCATTCTAGATAACGAAGATGTATGGCACGGATTGATAGAAAATAGTGAGGGGGCCAGCCCCTCAGAGGAGAAAAGATGAATGCAGGAGAGCGGCGCCCTCCTGCGGGGGAGAAAAGCGTGATTATATGGTTCAGGCGCTCATGAGCTGTCCGATGGGGAAGGCGTTCTCCGGTGCCTTCTCCTTGACCATCCTGGGCTTGGATGCCTCGTCATCGTAGATCTCGTTGACGATGTTCACCTGGTCCATGACGTACTTCATGATGCTCCTGTTGACCTCTCTGTATGCCTTGTCAGGCGTGAGGTCTGACATATGTTTGAGGACAAGGTCGTTCTCGACGAGGATGCAGTTGCGACAGACGTTCTTGATGTGGGCGTATCCGATCTTGGCCGTCTCGATCTTCGGACCCTCGAAGAAGAAAGGTGCGATTGCTATGGCGAAGGTCATGATACCCTGCGACTGAGCAGCCTCTATGACCACAGATGCAGCTCCGGTACCGGTTCCACCGCCGAGTCCTGCGATGACGAAGACGAAATCATGGCCTGCGATGGCCTCCCTGATCTCCTCTCTGTGGATGTCGGCGCACTTCTTTCCGATGGTCGCATCTCCGCGGGCACCCTCTCCCTTCAGAACCTCTCTGCAGATGTAGATCTTCTTGTCTGCCTGGGTCCTGTTGTGGAGGGAATCCTTGTCTGTGTTGATCGCGATGGTGTCCACTGAGCAGAGAGATCCGAAGAACTCGCTGATGACGTTGCATCCTGCACCGCCGACACCCACGACCGCTATACTGGGCTCGTGAAGTCCTTCAATGTCTGTTCTGTGATCCACCATTGTGCATCCCCGTTTTTTCTTTACTTAATCGGTTTGATTCGACATCATCCGGTTGGCCGAAGCCATCCCATCAACCGGCAGATGTCTGTTTCCCATCCTTTGTCTCTTCACTTGAGTGCAGCGTTCCTCTGGGCCGACCTGAATGCGTTGGTGAACACATCCTTCTCGACCTCCTCGGGTACGATCCTGTCCAGGACGCACCTTCTGACGAACTCCTCGACATCGTAGGCGACACCGCCTTCCACGATCTTGTCGAGGGCATCCATCTGCAGTTCGCTGAAGCGGACGAAGATCCCGCCTTCCATCGCGGATGCACCGCCCCTCTGGGAGGCGATGTATCCGCAGATGGCATCACGGATGAAGTCGGACCTGTTCTCAATCTCATGATCAGCCATGAAGTCCTCCATAGCCTGGATTACCTCAGGTCCCATCCTGATCGTGACCTTGGTTGCCTCGTCCGACATTTCCTCACCCGTGATCTAACATGCAAGTGCTGTAGAGTCCCATCCCTTCGTACTTGCTAGTTGCAACATGTCATACGGGGTATTTAAATTTGTCTGACAAAACGTAAGACATCGTCCGACAGGGGATAATTGGAAAAAACGCCATAGGTTCCCCTCTCTCGTAGATTCCCCATCCATGTCACAATATAATAAAGTGTTGTTCCTTGGAAATAATCGCTGGAAAATTGGTTTTCAGAAGAAAAAACATCGATTGGAAATCATGTAAAAAATCATCATTTTCCTCAATAATCGTGTAAAAAACGTGTTGTCTGACAGTGAGTCGGACATGATCACCACATCTCCGGCCCCCTCCTTTCTAAAAGTTATATAATGGTCCCCTTTATACGCGCAGTATTAATTGGAAAAGGATCGAAATGGCATTCGATTACGGTAAGATGGAAGAGAAATGGCAGGCCAAATGGGTCGAGGCGGGACTCAACAAGGCCGAGAGGGACGACAGCAAGCCGAAGTTCATGGCTATCTTCGCATATCCCGGAGTGACGGGATATCTTCACGTGGGCCATCTCAGGGGATACACCTATGTGGATGCCATCGGAAGGTACAAGCGCATGACCGGTTACAACGTCCTGTTCCCGGTGGGGACCCATGCCACCGGAAACGGCGGAATCAGTCTGGCCAAGAAGATCGCCAACGGTGATGAGAAGACCGTGGACTATCTCGTCAGGAACGGATGTCCCGAGGAGAAGCTCTCGGAACTCAAGGACCCCATGTCCGTCATCGAGTTCTTCAACGATGTCTATCAGAACGATTACTGGAGGAGGTTCGGATTCCTCGCCGATTGGAGGAGATTTACCTGCACCCTCTACCCCGATTACGGGAAGTTCATCCAGTGGCAGTTCAGGAAACTCAAGGATGCCGGGCTCCTGATCCAGAAACCCTACTATGCATCGGTTTGTCCCAACTGCGGACCCGTTGCCGTCGATCCATCCGAGACCGACCTCTCCAAGGGAGGAAAGGCCGAGACACAGGAGTACACCCTCCTCAAGTTCAGACATGGTGACGAATACCTCATCGCGGCCACCCTCAGGCCCGAGACCGTCTACGGACAGGTCTGCTTCTGGGTCAACCCCGAGGTGGAGTACAAGAGGATAACCAAAGGCAGGGAGACATGGATTGTCTCGCCCCAGGCAGCCGAGAAGATGGTTCTCCAGAAGGACGGTATCGAGGTCATCGGCACCATCCCAGGAAGGGACATGATCGGCTGGATGTGCGAGGCCCCTATGATCCACCGTGAGATCCCCGTGTTCCCCGCATCCTTCTGCGACCCCGATGTCGGAACAGGACTGGTCACCTCGGTCCCGTCCGATGCGCCCGACGATTGGATCTCCCTCGAGGCAGTCAAGAAGGATCCCAGGATGGTGTCCGAGTTCGGACTCTCCCAGGAGCTCATCGACTCGGTCGTACCCATCTCGATCATCGAGATGAAGGGTTACGGTGATTTCCCCGCCAAGGACATGATCGACCGTCTCGGCATCAAGGAGCCCGGGGACCCCAAGCTCGTCGAGGCCAAGAAGCAGGTCTACAAGGATGGATACCACATGGGCAGGATGAAGGCCGTCTGCGGTGATTTCGCAGGAATGCGCGTCGAGGAGGCCAAGGACAAGATGCGCCAGGCCATGATCGATGCGGGAGAGGCGGAACCCTTCTTCGACCTCACCGAGGAGGTCGTGTGCAGATGCGGATCCAGAGTCCACATCAAGAGGATCGACGACCAGTGGTTCATCAACTATGCGGACAAGGACCTCACTGAGAGGACATCCGAGCACTGCAGGACCATGGACATCAACCCCGCCGAGTATGCGGACAACGTCCACGGAGTCCTGGACTGGTTCAGGGAGAGGGCATGCGTCAGGATGGGTAATTGGCTCGGAACCAGGTTCCCCTTCGACGACAGGTGGATCATCGAGGCCATCTCCGATTCCACCCTCTACCCGATCTATTACACGATATCCCTGTACGCGAACGAGAAGCAGATCGTCCCCGACCAGATGACCGAGGAGTTCTTCGACTACGTCATCCTCGGAAAGGGTGACATCGCACAGGTTTCCGCATCCACAGGCGTCACCGAGGATCTCCTGGACAGGATCAGGAAGGATGTCCTCTACTGGTATCCCCTGGACATGAACCTCGGAGGAAAGGAGCACATGACCGTTCACTTCCCCGTGTTCCTGTTCAACCATGTCGCCATCCTCCCGCCCGAGATGTGGCCCAAGGGAATCACCGTCAACTGGTACGTCACCGGAAAGAACAGTGACAAGATCTCCAAGTCCAAGGGCGGTGCACAGCCCATCCCCGGAGCCGCCGCCAAGTTCGGTGTAGATGCGATGAGACTGTACTACGCACACGTGGCATCCATGTTCGTGGATGTGGAGTGGAGCGAGGACACCGTCATGACCTACAGGCAGAGGGTCGACAGGATCATGGGTGCCGTACAGGACCTGATCGCCTCCGAGTCCGACGCCCCCAAGGGAGGTATGGATGACTGGCTGCTCTCCAGGTTCAACAACCACATCGCCGCAATCAGGAAGGCCATGGAGAAGAACGACCTGAGGGCTATGGCCACCATCGTCTACTTCGACATGTTCAACGACATGAAGTGGTACAACAGGCGCGGAGGATCCAACAGGGACACCGTCAGGGAGGCGCTGTCCATCTGGATCCAGGCCATGATGCCCATCACCCCCCACACAGCCGAGGAGCTCTGGGAGCAGGCAGGGTTCGAGGGTCTTGTATCCGCCGGACAGTTCCCCGAGGCGGACGAGTCCAAGATGTCCGTATCCGCAGAATATGGTGAGAACCTCATCCGCGACGTCATGTCCGACATCACCGAGATCAGGAAGATCGCGGGCATCGAGCCCAAGAGGCTCATCATGTACACATCCGCCAAGTGGAAGAGGGATGTCATGAGGATGGGTGCCGAGATGCTCGCCG
>JAEDJU010000225.1 GCA_016296195.1 Candidatus Methanomethylophilaceae archaeon
CAAGCTGGAGTTGCCAAGCCTGGTCAAAGGCGAAGGACTCAAGATCCTTTCTCGTAGGAGTTCGCCGGTTCGAATCCGGCCTCCAGCACCATTCCATTCCCATTTTTCTCCGGTATGATTCATCTCATCCTCCCCGCCCATGTGGGGTTTATATACCATGAGCCCATCCGACGACTCACGTAAACTCAGGACCCACCCTCGCGGTGAAAACTGAGAGCTCCTTCCCGATGGAACCGGAGCTTGGTCACATCCCCTTCGGGGATCATTTACGGAGGAATGAACAATGGCTAAAGGAAAGAAAGAGCCTCAGCAGACCGAGGACGAGAACTTCAACTTCATCGTCCGTATCGTCAACTCCGATATCGACGGTCAGAAGAGGACCGTCATCGGTCTCCAGAGCATCAAAGGTGTAGGAAAGAGGGTCGCACAGGTCGTCGCAAAGAGGGCCAACGTTGACCCCAGTGTCAAGATCGGATCCCTCTCCGACGAGAAGATCAAGGAGATCGAGGGACTCGTCAAGTCCTACGTCGAGTACGCCCCCAGCTGGGCCATCAACAGGCAGATGGACTACGAGACCGGAGCCGACATGCACCTGTTCGGAAACGACCTGGACATCATCCAGAAGGACGACATCAACAGGATGAAGATGATCCGCTGCTACCGCGGAATCAGGCACGAGGGACGCCACAAGGTTAGAGGACAGAGGACCAGGTCCAACGGAAGGTCCGGACTGACCATGGGAGTCCAGAGGAAGAGCTGAAGGTGATTTGAATGGGAGACCCTAAGTTTTCAAGGAAGACATACGACACCCCCAGCCACCCCTGGCAGGGAGAGAGGATCAAGGCCGAGGTCGAGGTTGTCCGTGCATTCGGACTCAAGAACAAGACCGAGGTTTGGAAGGCAGAGACCATCCTCAGGAACCTGAGGAAGCAGTCCAGGGACCTGCAGGCACGCCTCAGGACCGGAGACGCACAGGCCAAGATCGAGGCAGACGCCCTGCTCGCCAAGTGCGGACGCCTCGGATACCTCCCCGCAGACGCCAACCTGAACGACATCCTCGGACTGAAGAACGAGGACGTTCTGTCCCGCCGTCTCCAGACCATCGTCTACGAGAAAGGCTTCGCCAGCACCATCAAGCAGGCAAGGCAGATGATCACCCACGGACACATCTTCATGAACGGCCACAGGGTCACCGTTCCCGGTTACCTCGTGACCAGGGTCGAGGAGTCCTCCATCGAGTTCAACCCCGCATCCCCGTTCACCGACGAGATGCACCCCATGAGGATCTCCGCCGAGCAGGCCGCAGCCAACGCAGCGGTCAAGGCGAAGGCAGAGGCAGACGCAGCAGCCGCAGACGCAGCAGCCGCAAAGGCCGATGCAGAGGAAGCAGGAATCACAGCTGAGGACGGTGCGAACTAATGACAGCAAAATGGGGAATCGCCAACATCTACGCGAGCTACAACAACATCATGATCACCCTGACCGACATCACCGGTGCCGAGACAATCACCAAGGCAACCGGAGGAATGGTCGTCAAGCAGGCCAAGGACGAGTCCTCGCCCTACGCAGCCCAGAAGGCAGCCGAGAAGGTCGCCGAGGCAGCCAAGGAGAAGGAGTTCGTCGGTATCCACGTCAGGGTCAGGGCCCCCGGAGGAAACAAATCCGTCTCCCCCGGTCCCGGTGCCCAGGCCGCCATCCGTGCCCTCACAAGGGCCGGACTCAAGATCGGCCGTATCGAGGATGTCACACCCATACCGCACGACGGTACCAAGAAGAAGGGCGGACGCAGAGGACGCAGGGTCTGAGGTGGGATCCTCATGGACATAGAGATAATCGAAATGGCGGAGAGGAAGGCCAAGTTCATCCTCAAGAACTCCTCCCCCGCCATGGCCAACGCCCTCAGGAGGACGCTCCTTTCGGACATCCCCAAGATGGCCATCGACAAGGTCGAGTTCCACCTGGGACCGATCATGTACGATGACAAGGAGTATGAGAGCGTCACGCCCCTGTTCGACGAGATCATCGCCCACAGACTGGGAATGGTCCCTGTGCCCACCGACCTGAACCTCTTCTGTCCTCAGAGCGAGTGCGTCTGCGGCGGCGAGGGATGCCCCAACTGCACGATCATGTACAGTCTGAACAAGATCGGACCGTGCACCGTGCTGTCTGGGGACCTCGAGCCCCTCGGAAACCCCGACCTCAGGGTCAAGGACGAGTTCATACCCATAGTCGAGCTCACTGACGGACATGCCGTCCTCATCTATGCAACCGCTGTGATGGGAACCGCCAAG
>JAEDJU010000226.1 GCA_016296195.1 Candidatus Methanomethylophilaceae archaeon
GTCTACGGATACCTCGGGGGAATGAACTCCTTCGTCAGGGCATACGGGAACCCAGATGCCATCTCGGTCATGGGTGACGGATCCGATCCCAAGAAGGTGAAGCTCAGGGACACCAAGGACGAACTCCAGTATGTCTACAGGAGCAAGATCCTCAACCCCAAGTTCATCGATGGGCTGAAGAGGCACGGCTACAGGGGTGTGTCCGAGATCGCCAGCCTCACCGAGTTCACCTTCGGATGGGATGCGACATCGGACATCGTGGATGATTGGGTCTACGAGAAACTCGTGGAGAGATACCTCTTCGATGATGAGACCAGGGAATGGATGGAGGATGAGAACCCCCACGCCATGATGGACATGATGAACCGCCTCATGGAGGCCTATGAGAGGGGCATGTGGGATGCAAAACCCGAGACACTCGAGAGGATGAAGGAAATATTCCTGGAACTCGAGGAGAGGATCGAGGAGGTCAACGACAGATGACCTCGGGGAAGAGTCCGTTCAGGATAGCGGTGTACGGAAAGGGAGGAATAGGCAAATCCACCATATCCGCCAACATCTCCTACGAACTGGCATCGCGCGGTTACAGGGTTCTGCAGGTGGGATGCGACCCGAAACACGATTCGACCCGTCTCCTGTTGAACGGTAGGAGCCAGCCCACGGTGCTGGAGACCCTCCGCTCGAGGGAATCCGTATCCAGGGAGGACATCCTCATGGATGGGTCCCTGGGGATCGAATGCGTGGAGGCGGGAGGTCCGAGACCTGGGATCGGATGTGCTGGTCGCGGGGTCATCACGGCATTGGAGACCCTGGAATCCATGGACATCGGATCCGACTCCGACTTCATCGTGTACGATGTCCTGGGGGATGTGGTGTGCGGAGGGTTCGCCGTGCCCATGAGGGATGAATACTCCGATGCGGTGATCATAGTGACCTCCGAGGAGTTCATGTCCCTGTACGCTGCGAACAACATCATGAGGGGACTTCGCAACTTCGATTCATCCCGTCCACGTCTCCTGGGATTGGTGTTCAACTCACGCGGTAACGATGACGATACGCCTGTGGAGTTGCTCTCAGAGGGCACTGGAACCAGGATAATCTCCCGCATCCCCCGTTCTAAGGAGTTCTCGGATGCGGAATCCCGGGGATCGACCCTCATGGAACTGCATCCCGATTCCATTCCGGCCTCATCCATACGTTCGATAGTGGATAGAATAGAGAGAGCACGTGGGGACAGCTCGATCATGACCGTTCCCAGACCACTTGATGATGTGCAGATGTGCGCACTTGCAACCGGCGAACGTGTCACGGGTATCGAACCCCCGGTCAAACCGAACACATGTCCTGGACACTGCTTCGACAAGAGGGCAGTGGTATCGTCGTGTGCCACACACGGGGCAATGGCGGTCCTCAACAGGATCAAGGACATGGCCGTCGTGATACACGGGCCGGGCAGCTGCCCCTTCTTAATGGGGTATGCTCAGAACCGCGAGTACATAAATGGTCGCAACTCGCGTCTGTACAGGACCACGCCATACAGTGCCAACGTATTCTCGACCGATATGGACGGATCCGATTCCGTCTTCGGGGGAACGGCCAACCTGGAGAGGAAGGTCAGGGAACTGGCGGAAATGGGGTTCCCGGCGATAGCCGTAGTGTCCTCATGCGTGACGGGGATGATAGGTGACGACACCCGCAACACGGTCACACGCATCAACAGTGACTATCCCGACTGCAGAATGTTCATGATAGAGGCGGATGGAAACATAAGCGGCAACAAGTTCAGCGGATACAACCAGGTCACATACGAACTGTTGAACCTGGTGGACCCTTCGGTGGAGAGCAGAAAGGGTTATGTTAACATCATCTGCGACACATTCAAGAAGGCCAACCGCCCGGACTACAACAGGCTGATATCCGAGCTCCTGGGAATATTCCATCTGAGGATTAACACATCGATGATCGACGTATGTCGCATCGAGGACATTAGGAGACTCAAGGCAGCCGAGTTGAACCTGATGCTGTACGACAACGAGGAGACACGGCTGATATCAGAGAATCTGAGGGAACGTTTCGGCATGAAACATGCAAGGAACATTATACCGGTCGGGATCTCCGAAACCGTGTCCTGGTTGGAAGAGATCGGACAACTCCTGGGGATGGGGACGGAGGCCGAACACGCATGCGCCCTCATGGAGAGGTCCAGGACCGAGGGGATCTCGGAGTACGGACACCTGTTCCGCGGAAAGACGGCCCTGATATCGTTCCAGGACCCGATGGACCTGGCA
>JAEDJU010000034.1 GCA_016296195.1 Candidatus Methanomethylophilaceae archaeon
GATAGTTCCATACATCCGTTCCCATTACGGTCGGTCATGAAGGTCGTGATCAAGGGAACCGTACAGGGGGTCGGATTCAGACCGGCGGTGTATCGTGCGGCGGTTGAGGCAGGAGCCTCCGGAACGGTCCGCAACGACGGTTCCAACGTCATCATAGACAGCGATGACGTCGAAGGGATCCTCGACATACTTCTGAGCGAACTCCCTCCGTTGGCCAAGGTGGATTCCATAGAGAGGATCGACACCCCGTACGACGGACCAGAGGGATTCTCCATCATCGGTTCCGGGGATGGCGGGAACGGAGCATCAATTCCGACGGACAGCTGCGTATGCGATGATTGTCTGAAGGAGATGTTCTCATCCGGTAGACGCGGAAACTATCCGTTCACAACCTGCACCAGCTGCGGACCGCGCTTCACACTTCTCAGGAAGGTCCCCTACGACAGACCGAACACTTCCATGGACGGTTTCCCCATGTGTCCCGATTGTGGGAGGGAGTTCTCCGAACCCTCGGACAGGAGATTCCATCATCAGACGATATGCTGTCCGGTCTGCGGACCATCCTACCACCTCCTCGACAGGGATGGGAAGGGGATCGAGACCAAGGATCCGATAAGATATCTGGCGGAAAGGCTCGATGAGGGCTGCATAGGTGTCGTGAAGGGATGGGGCGGAATGCACATCTGCTGCAACCTCGACATACTGCAGAGGATGAGGGACTGGTACGGCAGGAGGAACAAGCCCTTCGCCATCATGTGCAGGGATGTGGATGCCCTGCGCAGATACGCGGATCCCACCGACCCCGAACTGGAGATGGTCACATCACCCCACAGACCCATCGTCCTCATGAGGAAGGTCCCATCGGAGATGACGGAGATCGCATCACCCGGATTGGACAACATCGGGATGTTCCTCCCGTACACGGGGATGCACCACATCCTCTTCTCCGAGATGGAACACGATGCCCTGGTGATGACATCCGCCAACATCCCCGGCGAACCCATGATCATAGACAACGACAGGGTGTTGGAACTCGGTGCCGACTATTACCTTCTCCACAACCAACCGATAATCAACAGGGCGGACGACTCCGTGGTAAGGTTCCTCGGCGACAGGACGCAGTTCATCCGCAGGTCCAGGGGGAACATGCCCTATCACCTCGACACACCCCTCAAGGGGCATGTGGTCGCGGTCGGTGCACAGGAGAACCTCACAGGATCCGTTGCCGCCGACGGCAGGATATGGCCCACACAGTACATCGGGAACGGTGAGAAGATCGGTGTCCCCGAATACCTGGAGGAGGCCGTCAGGATGCAGATGTCCCTTGTCGGATGCAGACCCCGGATCGTCGCAACAGACCTCCACCCGGGTTATTCCAACCGGCAGTTCGCCAAAAGACTGTGCGAAGAGTACGGTGCCGAGAGGATCGAGGTCCAGCACCATTGGGCACATGCGGCATCCCTCATGGCAGACAACGGGATCGATGAATGCGTCGCACTCACATTGGACGGTACCGGACACGGTGATGACGGAACGGCATGGGGAGGGGAGGTCCTGTACTCCGACTACGACGGTTACGAGAGGGTCGGACACCTGGAGACGATACCCCTACTCGGATCGGAGAAGGCCCTGTACGACCTCAGGAGGCTGAGGTTCGCCATAGATTCCATGAACGGTGACGAGAACCACGACTTCACCGACAGGGAGGCCATGGTCCTCACCAAGCTAATGGACCGCAGCGTGAGGACATCGTCCTTCGGAAGGATATTGGATGCCCTGTCATTCTCGCTGGGGGTCTGCAGGGAGCGCACCTACGATGGGGAACCGGCGATGAGACTTGAACCCCTTCTCGCCCGCGGTAAGCTGATCGAAGGGTTCGAGGCCACATGTGAGAACGGTGTTGTGAGAACAGCAGAACTGTTCTCAAGGATCGGAAAGGGGCAGGAACCGGCGGATGTGGCATACTCCATCGTATATAATCTGATAGGTGAGTTGGTAGATACAGCCATCTCAAAAGCGGATTCCGTAGGGACCAAGTATATAGGTCTTACGGGTGGGGTATCATACAACTCAAGCATAGCCAGCATGTTCAGGGATATGGTTATATCATCCGACCATATTCCAATCATACATAGGGACGTTCCCAACGGGGACGCCGGTATCTCGGTCGGTCAGGCCGCGATAGCATTGAGGAGGATATGATGAGCAACACCCTGTTCGTGCTCCTGGACGGAGCCGAAGACCACCCGAATCCGCAGATGGACGGAAAGAAGCCATTGGAATTGGCCGAGATGCCATTCCTCGAGAGGAAGGCACCGAACAGGATACGCACCACCGGACGCGGGTACACCCATCTGTTCCTCAACGAGTTCTTCACCGGTCACCCTCCGGAGATCCCCAGGGCGGCATTGGAGGCCATGGGACTCGGCATGTCCATAAAGGATGACAAGAGGACCGCCTACAGGCTCAGCCCAGCCGAGATCAGCGACGGGATGATCCACTGGTCCTACCACTCCGCGGATTACTGTGACAGACTGATATCCACCGTCAAGGACAACATGGGCGTCCTGGACCCCTACGACCCCCAGATCGAGTTCTTCATCGGGGGCAGAGCTGTCCTGACCATGGAATGCGATGATGTACCCGACCTACCCGCACCGCCTGTGGACTCCCCCTATGTGGAGGTCCCCGGTGTCCTCGGAGAGATGGTCACATCCGTCATGAGGGAAATGGACGGCATCACCGATTACCCCTGGGGTTGCGGCAAGTTCGGCCACCAGTACGATCCCGTCCCCGGGATCAACAAGCTGACCGCCATATCCGACAGCCCCACATCCCTCGGGATATGCTCATCCCTGGGATTCGACATCAAGCTCATAGACGACCTGGACGAGAGGTTCCCCCTTGCGAGGGAGGCACTCGACCACGGTGATGTCTTCCTCCACGTCGACGAGGTGGACGAGTACAGCCATCAGAAGGACCCCTTCAAGAAGAGATGGGTGCTCGAACACACCGACGAGATGATGGAGGAGTACTTCTCCGATGTGGAGAACATAATCTACTTCGTGGACCACGGCACATCATGTGTAACAGGGGAGCACATCCTGATGGATGTCCCCATGTGGACCAGCATAGACGCGGGATTCGAGCGTGACCAGCTCGTGCCCCTGAACAGGGTACTGACCACCCTCTTGGAGAACAAATGGTGAAGATATGGAAGGATTCGAGCTACCGCCATCGTTGAGCGTGTACGGGAACGAGAAGATCGCGAAGGACATCGTGTCCAGGATCTGGGGGAAGAGGGGTGTTTTCACGTGCACCGTGGCGAACACCCGCACATCCACGATCCCGGGGGTTTCCGATGCCGGGGACACACCCGAACTCACCATGTTCACCCCCGCTGCGGATGCGGAGATACTGGTGAGCGGCAAGACAACCTGCATGAAAGGGATACCGATCAACCCCGGAGGGATCCCCACACCCGCGACCCTGACCAAGGCCGCACTGTCCCTGTCCAACATTCCGTACTACATAGTGAACGGAGGCTGCGAGGTCATCCCATATGTGCCGTACTTCGACATGGGTGGAAAATGCGGTGAGAAGATCATCACTGGACACTCTGTGGAGAACGTCCGCGAGATATACGAGAAGGGTTACATGCTGGGAGAGATGCTCGCGAGGGCATACGACTTCGTGATCATCAGCGAGAGCTGCGCCGGAGGAACCACCACCGCACTTGCAGTCATGATGGCCATGGGTGTCCTGAAGGAGAACCTGGTCAGCAGCAGTTCCCCCAACAACCCCAAGGAGCTCAAGAGCAGACTCGTAGCCGAGGCCCTTGAGGCCGCAGGTGTGAAACCCGGAGACCTGGCGGACGACCCGTTGAAGGCCATAGAACACGTCGGTGACCCGATGATGCCCGCCAACATCGGTATACTCTGCGGAGCCGCCAAGTCGGTGCCTGTGATAGTGGGAGGAGGGACACAGCTGGCCGCGGTCATCGCCGGTGCCGTGAAGCTCCACCCCGAGATCGTGGGCAACTTCTTCCAGGGAACGACCAGATGGCTCATGGGCGACCCCAACTCCAACATGAAGAAGATCATGGACTCCATATCCCCGGACGTCCCGATCATCTACGTGAACGTGGACTACAGCGACAGCCCCTACGAGGGACTGCAGGCCTATGAATGGGGATTCATCAAGGAGGGTGTCGGATGCGGAGGCGCATCGGTCGGTGCCATAATCGAATCCTCGGGAAGGATAACCTGCCAGGACCTGGAGGACAAGGTCCACGAGATCTACAAGGGGATCATGGGCTTCGAGTGAGGCCCACCCTAAACACCCTTTCCCAACCATTTACATAGTTCTGAAGAAAAAATGAAGGGGTTTATGGAAAGGTCACTCCCTGAAGTAGGACCTCGCCAGGTCCAGCTCCTTGGGGGTGTTCATGTTGACCGCAAGCTCCGGCCAGTTGGTCTCGAAGAGATACTCCTCCAGATAATCGCCCCTGAGCGTTCCCTCACGGTTCATTATACAGAGACCGGAGAGGACCCAATTCCTTCCACCGGACTCCCTTGTGTAGGAGGGGGTTATACCGACCCTCCTGACGGTCTCCTCGTCCACTACCGCTATTGCGGACTGCATCGTACCGGGTACGAAGTACTCGATGAAAGTGTCCACAACCTCCGTGGTCAGCAGGGGGAGGTCGGAGGGGCAGGTCAGTATGTAGTCGCCCTCCATGTTCCTGAACGCATCATGGATATCGTCCATGAAACTCTCCCCGGAGGTGCGGATGGTCTCGACACCGATGCTCTTCAGGTACTGCTCCGTCTCCAGGGTGTTGTCGCTGACCGATACCAGGACACGGTCGATATGGGAGGATCCGGACAGTGCGTCTATCACCCTCTCCACCGTGTGCTTGTCACCGACAAGGTGCATGGGCTTCTCCACACCGCACTTACCCATACGGGTCCCCTTCCCACCTGCGTTCACGAGTGCCTGCATCAGAACACCACCATGCAGATGGAGAATGTGAGGATCATGAAGAACATGACAGCGGGTCTGGAGATCTCGTTGGTCGCTCCCAGGATGTCACCGTTGACCATGCCGAAGTTCCTGTTGGCTGTCCTCGCCATGATGCATCCCACGACCGAGGAGACGATCAGACCGACGATGAGCATCAGAACCCCTGCACCCATGACATCTTCCAGATTGATGTTCCATATGAGATCGCACAGGAGTACTCCCAGGACCAACAGGACACATCCGCACACGACACTGACCACTATGGACCTTATCGCGGAATCACGGGTCGTCATGGCGACCTGTCTCCCGGCCATACCGTTTCCGGGCTTACCGAATGCCGCGGCGAACACCATGCCATTCTTCACGAGGACCTCCGTCAGGGGAGCCGCAAGGAACAGACAGACCAGACCCGCCATGGAGTAGATGGAGAACGATGTGAGCGTGACGATCAGCGCGACACCTATACCTCCGGCCCCCACGAGGGTGTCCTTCAGGGCACGGACATGGTCCTCCCTCTGACCGGAGACGATCATCCCGTCTCCGAAATCGGTCAATCCATCGAAATGGATGAACTTGCTACCGGCGTAGACGGTGAGCATTATCGTGATCGCGTTCAACATTCCGGAACCCATGCCCAGACATCTCTGCATCTCGGAGAGCAGGACAAGTTCCACGAGGATCAGCACACCGAACAGCACACCGACGATGGGAACGGCGTGGAACCTCTGTTCCATGGAATCCATGTCCCTCTGTGTGATGTCCAGATGCCAGAGGGTGAAGAAAGACACCATGCCACGCAAAGCGGACAGGGTGCTGGTACCCTCGGTCTTCTCATCGGTCAATTCTCATTCCTCCTTATCAATGATGCCAGAACCTCTACGTAGGCATCGATGAGACCTCCCTCCTCCGGCAGCCCGATGCCGAAGAGGCCCCTGGTGACCGTGTCCATCGTCATCCTGGAACGACGGTCACCATCCGCGGACATGGAGTCCACGCGGGCGGACATATGCATGAGGATGTCGAGGGATGAAGAGACATCATCCCTGGACAGCACCCTCCTGACAGTTACATCTGGATCGGAACTGTCCGCCCTGACGGCGGCGGACCTGAGACGGTCCATGTATCCCAATCCATCCAGGACCCTGTACGGATCCTCTATGACCGGATGCTCCCCACGTATGCGGAGCGCATATCCGACTGCGGCCCTCACGGCCCTTGCAGCGGCTATCCCGGGACCCGATCCCGTCCCGGTGTATGTCACACGGTCCCCACCGATCGGTGAGAACACGGCCATCGAATCGGATGTGGTCCCGGTCTCCCTGTATCCCGCATCGGCAAGTGCAGCCGATTTGGCCTCCACCAACGGGATCATAAGGTTGACCTTGCCCTCCATCGTGAGGGGCACGGACGATATCACAGCAATGTTGATGGTCCCGGCAAGCATCCTCGCAGCCCTCTTCAACGAGAGCTCGTGACGCTCCTGCCAATTCTCCAGAACCTCCCCCGCGACGACATGGTTGCTGAGACCGGCCGTGGCGACCGCATCCATATGGATCCCATCGTGATCGGAACCCTTCAGATTGAACACATGGTCCACCTCTGCGGCGGTCATCATGCCCACGGAATCCCCTGGAAGTCCCAATGCATCCCTCACGGATGATGCGTGTTCCACCGGATCATCATGATGGTAGTCCTTTGGAACCTGCATTATGAAGAATGCGGAGGCGACGGTGTCACCCCCGTTCAGGACGGCCGAACTGAGGACCTCCATCGGGGAATCGAACCTGATGACACCGACCGGCAGTCCCTCGTGAACGAGGATCTCCTTGGAGACGATCATCAGAGAAGTCCCCCGATCCACTCCAGGATATCGAAGGTCACACCCTCCGCGAAGCACTGGACATGGACGCCCAGGACGACATAGAATATCAGACCGACGGTCAACAGGAACAGTACTGACGAGAGTTCCACGAGACGACAGCATCTCCTGACATCCTCCGTCGTGGGCATGGGTCCGGTCCCCATGACATACACTCCCCTCTTCTCCATGCTTATACCCAAAACGGCCGCGACAGCCGTCATGGACCATCCGCTGTTGGGACTGGGGGTCTTGGTGTGCTCGGCCTTCGCGGCTGGAACGGAGGCCCTCCAATCCATGTGCAGGATCATTCCAGCAAGGGCGACGAAATATGGTGATACCCTCGATGTGATGAATCCGAGGACATCATCGAACTTGGCCGGGAAGAATCCCAACCTTCCATACTTCTCATTGAGATAACCCCACATGGCATCCATCAGGTTGGCGCATCTGAACATGACCGCACCGGGGATACCGAACAATCCGAAGTACAAGACTGGTGAATACACTGAATCCACAAGGTTTTCGGAGACAGTCTCGCAACAGGAGGATGCTATATGCTCCGCATCCATCCCCTTGGTGTTGCGACTGACGATCATCTGCACCTTGGCGGCGGCATCCTCCACACGACCCTCATCCAGGTCCTTCCTGATGGGGTCGCAATGCTTCCTGAACGAGAATATCGCGAAGGATATCTTGAATATGAATGCGGATGCGACGATCCACAGGACCTCACCGACCTCGGGCGAGACGATGTCCGACACATAGTAACGGCATACCGTCGTTATCAGCAGACCGATGCCGGAGAACAGGATGAACACCAGCAGATATGACAGGAATCCGAGGACGGATGTCATCCTGGTACCCCTGTTCCTTATCCTGCGGTCGATGGCACCGAGGAGATTGCCCATCCACCTGAGCGGATGGATGGCGTTCGGGACCTCACCGATGAAACGGTCGATCAGCAGTGCGAGTACCACTATCAGAACCGCATCGATCCATATACTCATGGCCGATCACCCGTTTATTACCGAGTCCACGGCGGCTATGAAGCGGCAGTTGCGCTCCCTGTCCTTGACACTGTATCTGACGTAACCCTTGAACTCATCACCGAACGAGGAGCAATCCCTGACCATGATTCCGCGGTTGAGCATCTTCTTCTTGAACTCGGCACACTCCATGCCAAGAGGTTCGAGGGAATTGAAGTAGAAGAACGAATCAGAGACGTTTCCGACTGGGAATCCGATCTCGCTCAGGGCGGAGTTCATGACCTCCGACTCCTCGGCCATGACGGCAGCCGCATGGTCCACATAATCAAGACGGTCCCTGACGAGGACATTGGCCACGGTCTGCTCTATCTGACCGACATTCCATGTCATACGGACCTTCTCCATCTCGGAGATGATGTCGGGGTTGGAGAAACCGAAACCGATCCTGATGCCGGGTATGGCGAAGGACTTAGTGAGGGATGAGGCGATGATAAGGTTGCTGAACCTGTCGACCATCCCCGAGAGGGTGATGTCAACATAACCGGGAACCAACTCCAGGAGGGTCTCATCGAGGAACACGAGTATGCCCCTCTCCTCACACTCACGAACGATGCTGATTATCTTGTCCCTGGGCTCCACCCTTCCGGTGGGATTGTTGGGATTGCAGATGTACAGGGCCTTCGCATCGTCCCCCACATTGTACATGAGCCTGTCCAGGTCAATGCGGAAGTCATCCTCGGGCAGGAGGTCGTTCCAGACGATCTCCGCACCGACGATCCTGCACTGCTGTGCATATTCCGCAAAGGAGGGCCTGTTCAGGACGACCTTCTCCCCGGGACGGAAGAACGTGTTGGGAACGTTGCGGATGATATCAGATGAACCGGCACCGATGGTGATGCAGTCGGTGTCTATGTTGAAAGTCTTGGACAATGTGTCCTTCAGTTCCGCACATGAATCATCCGGATAATGGCCCAGGTCGGCCACTGCGGACATGATGATCTCATTGATATCCTCCGGAGGACCGAAAGGGTTCAGGTTGTGACTGTAGTCCTCGATCCCTTCAAGCTTCCATGCCTGTCCCCCATGAACGGTCTTGGGCAGGTCTGAGAGCTCCTTCCTCGGAAGAATGCGACCCTTCATCTTATCCTGGATGCAATCGGGTTCTACCTATTTATGGATTGGTCGGATGCATTCTCCATGCAATTGGATGCCCTATGTGGATACAGGATACGACCAACGTAAACTCCCACTTACAGATACAGGGGTGATGATTCACCGAATCGTTTCCGATGGGGTGATGATGGTCCGACAATCCGAAAACATGATCTTGGAGGATGGATCGAAGGACACTTCTCTGGAAGTATTGGCCGGCATATGGTTTGTCCTCAGGCGGCCTTCAGAAGATATTTTTCCTCCTCGACCGTGTATGAGGCGTCGAAATACGTATCAATGAACTTCTGATGGATACCGTTCGCCCATCCGTCCTCGAAGAGATCGAGGTAGATCGCCTCGGCGAAGGGCCATCGTAAAAACAACCGATAGGAAGGGAACGGACATGGTCCGAACAATGTGGATGTCACATCCACTCTGGTATTATATATCTATAATAGCGGGCCCGTCGGGATTCGAACCCGAGTCCGAGGCTCCGGAGGCCCCTATGCTATCCAAGCTATACTACAGGCCCGTGGAAAATATCGAATTTTGAAGGGTTTGAAGGTTGTTTGCCGGGGCCAGATACGCCCCGGCGATCCTGAGCCTCCAATAGTGAGAGGGAGGAGGCGAATGAAGATTAACCTTCTCAGTCCTTCTTGCTGAACTCGGTGTATCCGCAGTTACCGCAGGAAACTCTGTCCTTGTGGGTAGCCATGAAGACTCCGGGTCCGCATTTGGGGCATACGGGCTTGGTCCTGACGACCTTGTCGCCCTCGACCTTGTATGCGTCCTTCTTTGCACATGCTGCTTTCTTAGCGGGTGCTGCCTTTGCCATTAAAATCACTCCTCTGCGGGTGCGTCTGCGTTCTCGGGCTTTGCAGCCTCGATTCCGTTCCTCTTGAGCAGGTACTCCCTGTCGAACTCGAGTGCGGCCTCTTTGGAGTCGTAGACCTTGGCGTATCCGTTGGACATGCCCTTTCCGTAGACGGACTCGATGGTGTCGACGACGACACAGTCCCTCTTGGACTTCATCTGCTTGGCGACCTCCTCAGCGACAGCGTTCCTGCCGGGGGTGGACTCGCCTGCGTGGTCGAGTTTGAAGTACACTTCTACCCTCTTCTGGAGGGGGTTATCTTTCTTCTGGGTGATTTCCATCTTCATTCTTTTTCCTCCATTTTTGCCATGAGTTCCATGGCATGGATCCTGATGTCCTCGTCCGTGGTGACGAGCATCATGCATCTCCCAGGCCATCCGTAGACGATGTTGGTCCCGACCGGGGCCATGAGGATACACGGCAACAATGCCAGGTCCTCCTCGCCCTCGACCAGGATCAGTCCACCCGACCCGTCGATGCACCCGCGGATCGCAGCGGCCATGTCGACCGTTATCTCCCCTGCGGGGTTGACAACCTCGATCTTCGGCTCATCCTCGACGAGCTTCGCGAACTCGGTCATCTCACGGCGTTCGGTCCTTCCGTCGTATATCGATAGGAAAGGCCGGATTCCGTGTTTCCTGAATGTCAGGGATACCACGTCCCCGACGGTTATGAAAGACGTTTGAGCGTCAAACGAATCCAGTTCGCCGTCCGCCATCTCCCTTCCGATGGGTTCCTTGAAAGCCTGCCTGTCGTTCTCGGGCAGGACAAGGTCCATCTCGAACATGGCCTTCAGCGGACCTTCAGGGCATACTTTCCGTTGGCGGAGATGCCCATCCTCTTTGCGATCTCGGACTTCTCGAAGTCGATCACGGAGAGGAAGCCCTGCCACTCCTTGGAGGTCTGACCGCCGCAACGGGGGCAGACGTCGTCCTCGGAGATGAAGCTGCACTGCTTGCATGCCTTGAGTACGGGACCAGCCATCACTCAGCACCATCCTGCTTCTTCTTGTGATCCTCTTCGAGCCACTCAATCTTTCCAAGTCCGGGCTGACGCATGGTCAGTCCGATCTTGCTGTCCTGGGGGTTCTTCTCGTTGAGGTCGATGCTCACGACCCTCGCCTTGACGACATCCCCGACCGCGAGGTACCTTCCGGTCTCCTTTCCGACAAGCCTCTGGTTGGTCTCGTCGATGTCGACGCGATCGTCCATGACCTGACTGATGTGCAGGAGTCCGTCGAGGGGACCGAATCTCACGAACGCACCGAACTTCAGGATCTCAACGACGACGCCCTCGATGATCTCGTTCTCTCTGGGCTTGAACACAATCTGATCGAACTTGACTGTCTGGTAGACCGCTCCGTCACCGTGGACGATACGGCCCGGACCGACGGTCCTGACGTTCCTGATCAGCACTGTGAATGTCTTGTCCTCGCCGAGCCTGCCCTCATATGTCTCCCAGGTGAGGTTGTCGATTACCTTATCGATGTCCTCTTTGAGCTCCACGGGAGGGATGCGGACGATTTTCTCGACCTCTGTAAGCATATACATGGTTGGTCCTCTCAGAACAGAGCATCAAACAGGTCCTATATAAGCATAAGCCCGTATATCTTACGCGCGCGTTTATTATAATAATATAAAAGAAGAAGTTTGGGTCGAGGCGGGTAACGCAT
>JAEDJU010000227.1 GCA_016296195.1 Candidatus Methanomethylophilaceae archaeon
TGTCCTCCGGACAGTGTGGATATGGGACGCTCCACATCCTCCCCCACCAACAGGAAACGTGCGAGCATCTGCCTGGCATCCGCCCTCCTGTCCTTTCCGATGACCATCAGCAACTGCTCCTCGGCGGTGAGCTTCATGTCCAACCTCTCATGATGCTGTGAATAGTAACCTATCTTCGCACCGGGGGCCACCCACAGCTCACCCTTGGACGGTATCTGACCCAACAGAGCCTTCACCAATGTGGACTTACCCTCACCGTTGGAACCGAAGACACCGATCTTGTCGCCCTTGTGGATGTCCAGGTCCACATGCTCCAATATCATCCTACCTCCCAACTCCACGGAGAGGTCCTTGGTGGTCATCACGTTCTTACCCGACTTATGGGCAGCCTGGATCCTGACGGTGATCTCCCTGTTCTCCTCGGGCTTCTCCTTCGCCTCCATCTTGGCGATGAGCTTCTCCCTTGTCTTATGGGTGGTGAGGAACCACTGGTCCCTGTGGAGCTGCTGGGCGATCTCCTCCTGCTTCCTCTTCTGGGCGGCGTACTTCCTGTACTCCTTCTCCATCCTGTCAAGGTCCAGCATCTTCTTCATGATGAAATCCGAATAGTTCCCCTTGTACTCCCTCGACTTCCCGTGGTCGATCTCCAGCATGCGTGTGGCGATCTTATCCAAGAAGTACCTGTCGTGGCTTATCACCAGAACGGAACAGTGCGTGTCCAGGAGGTAGTCCTCCAGCCATTCCACCGTATTGATATCTAAATGTGAAGTCGGCTCGTCCATGACCAGCAGGTCGCAGTCATCCGCCTGGACGACGATCCTGGACAGCATAACCTTGGTCCTCTCGCCTCCGGACAGGGAGTCCATTGTGCGCTCCATCAGATCCGCGGATAATCCGACCTTCTCCAACGCGGCCTTCAGGTTCTCCTCATCCTCCATGTCGGACTTGGCCAGCTGCTTCTCCAGAACCGCATTCTCCTCCGCCAGGGCGTTCCAATCGATGTCGCCGCCGGCGACCATCATCTCCTCGATCTCCCTGAGCCTGCGCTTGATGTTCTCTATGTGCCCGTAGGGCCTTCCGAGGACATCCCTCACGGTGTACTCAGCAGAGGATTCCGCGAACTGCTCCAGATAACCGATCCTCTCGGTGTTCCTGATGAGCTCACCCGTATCCGGCTTCAGCTCCCCGAGCATGATCTTCAGGAAGGTGCTCTTACCGGCACCGTTCACCCCTATCAACCCGATGCTGTCCCCCTCGTTGATCTGGAGACTGACGTCGGTCAGGACCTTCACGGGTCCGAATGATTTGGCGATGGATTGGGCCTTCAGGAGCATGATGGCCCCATACCCTCCCCGTTAATAAAAGTGGGCCGTCCCCGTTCGGGATATGGACAACAGGTTGTCCGAGTCCGACCATGTGTCTCTGTGGAACCAACCCCTGGGGGTATGATGTCCCCCTACGGACATGTGACGTCATGAAAACGATGGAATACGACATCCTATGATGATAAATGTGAGAATACCACAACAATATCATCATAGAATCTAGAACCCTTTATATCGAATATATCCTTTCACCATACTGGGATATGGGAACCCGGCCTATGACATACGTCATCTGACGTACCCACTTCCTCGAGAGGTATATCATGCAAGATTCAGAAGGTGCCAGGATCCTGGAGGAGAAACACATGATCTCCACACTCCTCTATCTCTACGAACACGGCCCCAGCAGGAAGATGGACATCTATGAGAACGTCTCCAAGAACCCGAGGATGCCCGACAAGATCGAGAAGCTGGAGGAGTACGGACTCGTCAAGATAGCTCCGGACACGGAGGGGAAGGCCACCGTCGTGATCTCGCTCTCCGACAAGGGCGAGAGGACCGCGAAGATGCTGGTCGACCTCGACAGGATCATAAACTCCTGAGATTCAACAGTATTCCGGAGGCATCTCCATCAGACGGACATGCCTCTCGGTGAGATCGGTGATACGGCGGACGAACTCGTCCGCATCACCCACCTTCACCCAGACCTTCACATCAACTTTCTGATAGTAGTCGCATTCCGGCCTCTTGGCCATGAGGTCACGGCATTTGGACTCGAATATGCTGTAATACGGATAATCCAAGGTGAACCTGTACACGTTGCATGCCGTACGGCTCACCCTCTGGACATGCTGCAACGCGATCTTCGTTGTCTCCGTGTAAGCGTGCACGAGACCTCCGGTCCCCAACAGGGTTCCACCGAAGTACCTCACCGCGATGCACATCAGATCCGAGAGATC
>JAEDJU010000228.1 GCA_016296195.1 Candidatus Methanomethylophilaceae archaeon
CTGTCGAATGAATACGGGATGCTGACGCCTGTTGCCGACAGGGAGATGTATCTTTTCCCATCGTCAGTCGTATGTTCTCTTATTATGGGTGTGATCTGGGGTTTTATCAGACTGCAAACTGCATTCTTGACAGTCTCCAATGAGTTATTTCCGACATCAAGTCCGATGACGTTCCCATCATCGTCCACTCCGAAGTAGACTGTTCCGCCCCTGTGTCTGTTGAGCATTGCGGAAAGGGATCTGATCCCTTTGTCCAATTGGCCCAGACTCTCCTTGAACTCGGTCGTCCCATTCTCTTTTCCCAGATTCATTTTCACACTATTCCCGAATGTCATGTTATTTATCAAATGGTTCAGAACTAGTTCCGAACTAGTTCGTAACCAATCAGAACCAATCCATAATTGGATTCATAGGGGCTGCAACCGGTCCTCGAAGGATCGCCTTCTGTGTTCCTTGCGGGTATTTCTGTCCTTGATGAACGGTTTTCCGGAGGCCCCTCCGTCCAACGAAGTGAATCATCTCAGCATTCTTGCCCATTCGAAGTGTTCCGGGACTATCTTTCCGTCCCTTATCAGTTCGGAACCGATGTTCAGGACCGCCTTGCAGTTGATGGACTCTATCCTCCTCGAGGGTCTGCGACCGAGGATGTGCCTTCTGGATGCCAGGGTGATGATGTATTCCCTGTCCGGACCGGTGAGGGTGGTCTCGAAGTACCTGTACTGTTCCTCGGTCGGAGACGGTGATATCTCAGGCGTATCGGATCTCCGAATCATTCCCTCCAGTTCCGGTCTGTAATCGTCCACCACCCTGCCGTTCTCCACCACGGTGTCTCCGATGGAATCCATGGCCTTGGCGTTGATGGAATCCTCCAGACGGACATCCTTCCCGGAGAGACCATTTAGTATCCTGCCCAGCTGCATCCTCTCGTCATCGGTCAGGGACGATCCGAACACAGACCAGGGGTCGTCCGGAACATCCGCCTCCTGTACGATGACCGTCGGGACATCCACAGTCCGGGGATCATCCGGCTCATCGACCCTCATCATATCAGTGACATCCTCCAGGTCCCTCTCGGCGCTGTCCACGGCATCCCTGTCCAGGTCCACCCTCCTGCGGACTTCTCTCTTACTTTTGACGGAATCCGGAGATGCCCTCTTCAGCTCCATGCTGCAGGCCTCCTCCAGTATTTCGCCTATGTCGACCCTCGCGAAGTGGCGGTACTTGATCCTGTACACTTTCCCGGCCCTGATCTCCTGCATCATTCCGGCGCACTCGACCATCAGGTCCTTGATGTTCTCGCAGTCGTACCTGCTGTCGATCTTGGGGATGCGGACCTTGAAGGATCTGTCCTTCCCCGGGAAACCGTAGTATCTGTAGGGGGTCTCGTTCTTCAGCAGGACATCGGCGCAGAGGTAGTTCCCGAACACTGTTCTCTCATCCCTGCCGTCCATCCCGTCCCTAATCTCCGCCACCCTCCTGAGAACCGTGTTCATGGCCCTGGCACATGCCCTGTCGAATCCGGCGACGGGTGTCTTGGAGACGTACGACGCGATCTCCTCGAAGGAGCCCAACGTCAGTTCGCCGATGCCGTTCCTGTCCATCTGGGCGAGGACCCTGGCTATGCATAACGGATCCCTCTCGCACAGGTCCGTGGAGGGGATGTCTATGTCATGGACCAGTGCATGGAACAGTATCCCCTTTCCAAGACCGTCATCGCAGTGATGGGGGTCGTAGGCATCCCTGATCCTCATCATGGTATCGAAGGATATCTTCGGATCTCCGTGGTTCAGAAGCTCGGTCATGAGCAGCCAGAGGTATCCCTCGTCGGTCCTCCCGTGGATGCCGTTCCTCACGTCCTCCCTCCATTGGATGAAGTACTCCAGCCTCCCGTTCCTCAGTCTGGAGTGTTCGGGGGTCCTCATCCCCGACGGGATGTACTCCATGCGCGGACCCGGTCTGCGGTCGGCATATTCGATGATGGATTCCCTCAGTGCCCCGGTGGGGGCCGCCTCCGATGCCTCGGGCATCGGTACCAATAAGGTTCTCTCGGATGCGGAATGCTCCGAGAGACGGGTGAACACCAGGTCGGGTACCCTCTCCACGTTCCCGTCGAAGTAATTGTTCTTACCGTTCAGGGCATCCTTCACAGCCTTCCTCAGGTCCTTCGTTATGAAGCTGGGGACAGACGGTCCGTCCTTCCCGTCCCTGTCGTTCAATATCTTGATCACCAGGCGCAGGAGTCCTCCCAGGAACCGTCCCATCCTCCCTTTCAGTCT
>JAEDJU010000035.1 GCA_016296195.1 Candidatus Methanomethylophilaceae archaeon
TGAAAACCGGTGGAGGATTCTCCACGGGAGTTCGAATCTCCCTCTCCGCGCCATTCTCATTCTTGTGATCTTCATTCGGATATCCAGACAGTCATTACCCCCTTCATCCCATCAGTTCCCTATGTATACCGATAGCAGGATACGTGGACGGAGAGATGGAATGACCCTCGTGGTATGCACTTGCCCCCATTGTGGTGGAGAGGTCCGTATGGAAGACACTCTCGCCTCTGGTTTCTGCACCTATTGTGGCCGTCAGGTAATGAACGACAAGGCTATAGTCGGAAACATCAACGTCCGTATGGACTACAGATCCGATCTGATCAACACTCTGAAACTCGCCAAGTATGCGATGTATGACGGTGATGCTCCCACTGCAGCGGCTATGGTCAGCAAGGCCATGCAGATAGATCCGGAGAATTCCGATGTGTGGTACATGGATGCGGTTATAGACAGGAGGAACGCCGAGAACGACATCATCCGTGCGAGGCAGTTCCCGTCACTCGGGATATTCACCGAGGATGAGGTATCTGTCTATCGGAACTACGACCGTTCATCCGGTCAGGTCCTTTTCACGATGGTCCTGATGTTCTCGTTCTTCGCGATATTCGCCTCGTTATCGATCGGCGTTGTTTTCGGAATGTACTATCTGATAGCCGGTGTTTTCGCCATTGTGATAGTCGTCGTGGCGCTTACATATCTCAACGTGAGGTCTAAGAGGCCCAACATCCCCCGTCCCGTGTTCAAGGATGAGGAGGATGCCGCATGTGATGCCGCATATGAGGAGACCATGAGGCGTATAGGTGGCAACTGAATACCTTTAAACCATCTTTCTTCTTTCGATAAACGATAATAACATCCAAGGATATCATTTTCCGATAACATGGATTCCAAGCCCGTTGCCACCGTGGCAGTCATCGCAGTGGTACTCATCTCCGCTCTCGCGGTAGTGATCATCACCGGCGGTGACATGACTGACACCTCTCATTACTATCCCAAGGAGATATTCCTGGCATCCCCGGAGGTCTCCGATATGGAGGGCGATCTCCCATCCAGTCTAGACCTCCGCGACCTGGGACTCGTTACACCGGCGAGGGACCAGGGCAAATACGGCACGTGCTGGGCTTTCTCCACCATAGCCTCCATAGAGACGAGCCTGATCCGCAACGGATACGCGGACACATCGGTAGATCTTTCCGAGGCATGGCTCTACAACACACTAAACTCGTTCAAACACGACGATCCGAACATCTCTGGAGACATCGTTTCCATAGATGGGCTTTTGGAGTACGGATGCACAGAGCAGGTTGCCCTACTCGCTGTGACCACGGGCATGGGTCTCGTGGATGAATCCGTGGTTCCATACTCCACCATGGACACCCTGCAGTTCCCCGACCATCTGGATACCCGGTATGCGGTCACCGGGTCCAAGACCGTGTCCGGCGGTGATATCGTCGGTATCAAGGCATTGCTGAACCAGGGATATGCACTGACCGTGAACTACTTCGTCGACAGAGCCCACTACAATGTGTATATCGATGATGATGGGAAAACTGGTATCTGTTTCTCCATTTCCGACAGGACTGTGAATCCCAACCACTTGGTCACTGTTATCGGATACGACGATAGCTTTCCCGCATCCAGGTTCTCAGACACCCCTCCGGCGGATGGCGCATGGCTCCTGAAGAACTCCTGGGGCACCGAATCACCCTATGTGGACGAGAGCGGATGCTTCTGGATCTCCTATTGGTCAGCAGGTCTGTCACCGATGACTGCCTTCGATGCCGCTCCCGTGGATGCGGTGGAGGACAACATCTACCAGTATGACGGAGGGATATCCCTCGGTCAGAACGTGGCTCTGGGCAACTACGGGGCGATGGCCAACGTGTTCACAGCCTCCGGAAATGAGGTCCTGGAGTCCGCATCCTTCTATGATCCGGAGAACGCCGGTGTGGATTACACCGTGTCGGTCTACATGAATCTCAAGGATCCTTCCGATCCCACCAGTGGGGACCTTGTATCCTCTATCCATGGGGCCTCCCAGTTCGCGGGGATGACCAAGGTGCAGTTTGATTCAGACATTATCATCATGGAGGGTACCGAGTTCTCCATCGTGGTCGAGCTGTACGATGCTGGAAGATACGTGTCGTTGGCGCTGGATACTTCCGCGGATGTGTACGACGGATACGACTTCTCCCGTATCTGGGCTGAATCCCGTACCACATCCCATCCTGGAGAGAGTTTCATCAGCCCCGATGGTAAGAAGTGGATGGATATCGGTTCCCACGGATTCACCAATGTGAGGGTCAAGGCCTACACATCGGACTTTTACTGAAAACATCAACACCCCCGGGTCATCCCGGGGGTAGAGCATCGAACAGTTGTTTCCCGTTCCAAACATGCCTAATTCTACCGGCTGACGACTCTGAATCTTCCGTTTACTTTTGAGATGATCCTGTGACCCGATCAGAGGGATCACATCGTTTACCGATCACCCATCTCTTCCAAAGCGTTCTGTCAATTGGTTGTTGCCAGAAGGTCTTCCACGGGTGCCGGCCAGATCTTTTTCACCAGTGCATTCAGGATGGCGAACCACGCAGCCTCTGTGACCAATGATATTATGCAGGGAAGGACCGAACTCGGATAGACCGCAACGAGCAATGCCATACACATCGAGGTGGCCATGCCGCTGTTTTTCCAGAATCCCATGGAGATGTATGTGATGGCAGCTCCACGCTCGACGTTCATCTTCTTCAGGAGCAACGTGAAGACGATGCTGAATGCGAAGATACGGAGGAGGCATCCGACGATTATCCACATGACTACCTGGGGCTCGTCGAAGATGTACTCCCTTCTGGAACCCAGTCCGATGAAGATCATGAACATCATCATCAGATTGATACCGATCACCTTCGGGATCCTGGGGAGATGCAGTCTCTTCAGGGGGATTGTCAGGATGAACGGGATCAGGATGAACATGAGGATGTATCTGAGGACCTCCAGGGGGCTGACCGCACTTCCGATGAGGAGATGTGTGATCATGGGTGTCAGGCCTAGGGCCACGAGGTAGATCACAGTCAACGAGAGGACGGCCAGTTTGGTGTTCCCCTTCATCAGCAATGCTGCCGAGACCACAGAGACACCGCAGGGAACCGCTGAGAGCATGACCCATCCGTACCATAGTGCGGTATCCTCGATGAAGAACAGTCCGGTGAGAAGGGTGAGTCCCGTATTGATGACGAAACAGCATACCACGTTTATCAGGATGCCCTTGGCATCATCCTTGAAATCCTCCTTCCTGAATGCGAGGCCGTCAAGGGAAAGGGTCATCTGTACGATCAGCACGAGCATGAGGATCGTACCTGCATCCGGGTGGTCGAAGCCCACGGTCAACCCCAGGATGAGTCCGATCAGGACCCAGAACTTCACATCTGTGACTATGTTCAGAAGAGTCATTATGCGTTCGTAGAAAGGTCCTGTATATACACATGTCTATCGTACAATCTTTTCCTATTGTTTTATGTCCAATTATTATCGTATTTATACATATAAAGCAAAGTCAAAGTAAGAGTTAAAGTAAGAGTTAAAGTAGTTGAGAAGGCGCACAACCGATGATGTATATCATGGGTGCGCCAAAGAGGAACGGTCACTTACCTGAAGAACCTGGCCGCATCCCCCGCCGGGTCATCGGTGGGTTTCGCCTCCAGTTGCCTGGCGTACCTGGATGCCCTGCTGTCCAGGATCACGGCCATTCCCCTGTCGGTCTCCGTCCTGATGAGACGTCCGATGGCCTGCTTCATCTTCCTCATGGCGGGGACCTCGCTGGTGTACAGCCACCCCTTTCCCTGTCCGTACCTCTGGTCGAACATGGCTGACATGGCCTTCTGCTCGGAGGTCGGTGGAGGGAACGGTATCCCGACGATGATCGCGAAGCACAGTTCGTCACCCGGGAAGTCGATACCCTCTGCGACGGATCCGCCCATCACGGAGAAGAACACCCCGTTCCTACCGTTGCGGAAACGCGTGAGGTTCTCCATGGTCCTCCTGAGGTTCCTGGATTCCTCCCAGTACAGGTCCTTGTCAATGTGCCTCTCCAGATAGGGGCGCATGGTGCGCATGTTGGCGTACGATGTGAAGAAGACGAGGGTGTTCTTGTCAACGGAGTTGCACAGGTTGACGATGTGCCTCTCGATCCTGTTCTGCATGGTGGGGTCGGCCTTCATCTCCTTCTGCTGGGTGGTCACATCCTTCACGTAGATCACGGACTTGTTCTCCGGAGGGAACGGTGAGGGATACACCCTGAAACGGGGGTTGCCCGACAGTCCCAGGACACGGGCGTACTGGTCCAGGGGCTGGAGCGTTCCGGACATGTGGACCGCTCCGCGGAGGCTGTTCAGGAAGCTGGTGATCTCGTAGGGGTCGATGCATGCGGCACTCAGATACTCTCCGTCCATATCGACCTTCAACGCCCTCACGAACCTCTGGTTGCCGGATGAGCACCAGTCCTTCATGGCCACACCGAGAGATTGGACCTCCGAGACGCGGTTCTCCCCCTTCTCCATGAGGATGTCCGTGCGCGCCTCTCCCAGGTCTATCACCCTCTCAATCGCGGACTCCAGGTCCCGGCGGGTGAAGTTGAATTTGTTCATCATCCTCTCCTCGATGAAGTCGTCCTCCAGGATGACCTCCTTCTCGTTGAGTCCGAGTTTCTCCGTGGCAACCGCACGCATGCAGTTCTTGAAGTATGACAGGAAAGTCTTCAGGGGAACACCGTCGAAGACCTCGGGATCCCTCATGGTCGAGCATTCGTCGATGGCGTTGTCCACCATCTTGGCGTTGATTATGAAGCTCTCCTGATCCCTGGCTGCATCTATGAGGTTGTGTGCCTCATCGACGATCATAAGGAGCTTTCCCGTGTCGTCCCCCAGGTCCATGTTCGCCATGAGGTTGGACCTGATGTCGTTGGACAGGATGTGCACGTAAGGTGCGGCGACAACGTCCACCCTCTTCATCAGGGCCTTCTTGCACTCATAGGGACATATCCCGAGCTTCTCGCAGTGGCGGTCCAGATCGTCGGATGTGGGGAACGCCGAACGGCAGTATGATTCGACCTCATCCAGGCCGGTCTTCACCCTGTCGTAGAACCTGCATCCGCCGGCCTGTCCCTTGATGCTCCTCTGACGTTTCTCCTCGCACATCATCGACAGGACCCTCGGGGGAAGGCTCTCGTATCCCTCAGTTCCCCTGAAGAGAGGACAGGACTTGTTGCGTCCGGTAAGTGCGATCCCAGAGACGGATTTTATAGAAGAGATCGCACGGAGCTCCCTCATGACCTGGTCGCTCTGGGATATGGTGCGTGTGAGGTAGATGATCTTCTTACCCTGTGACTGTGCGTGCTCCAGGGAGGCGGCGAGGGATGTTATGGTCTTCCCTGTACCTGTTCCCGATTCTATTATGATGTGACGGCCCTCGTCCAAGGCTATCCTGATGTCGGATATAATGTCCAACTGGCATCCCCTGGGGGGATACGGGAGGTACGGGGCATCCTTGTTGGGCTGTGATACGACCTTCGGTTCCGCCTTCCTCCTGGGGGAGAGGTCTGTGAGACAGGACTGTGTGCTGACGGAGCATCCGTCCATGGTCGAGCCGCAGACCCTGCAGCGCTGGGTTCCGGGAGGCATGAGGCTCTTGCATTTGTTACAGAACAGTCCTTGCATGCCCGTCCCCATGGACAGGTCCGATATAAAGGGTGGTGAGTGCGGTAAACCTTGATTCACGATACGACTCTTGGTGCGTATCATCGTGTCGGCCCATCCATTTGTCCACTTTCAGTCGGAACCCCGTAAATAGGAGTTCCAGGATGGCAAGTCCATGGAGATGGGGTCAGAGGTCCTCCGCAGGAGGATCGGATTGGTGGGTGCGGTCCTCGCACTGGTGATGCTGTATTTCGCATCGGGTTCACCCGTCCCCCTCTATTCAATGTACAAGTTGGATCTGGGATTGACACAGGCCCAGCTGTCCATGACCTCCATGTGGTACCTTCTGGGGACTGTCATACCGTTGCTGTTCCTGTCCCGTCTCTCCGACCATCTCGGAAGGAGGCCGGTCACGGCAATGACGTTGTGCTTCTCCATTATCGGTTGCTGCATCTTCGCGTACCTGTCATCCCCCGAGATGCTGATGGTTGGGAGGTTCGTTCAGGGTATAGCGAGCGGATTGGGTTCCAGCACCGTCGCAGCCTACATCGTGGACCTCTGTGTTGGACTTCCCAAGTGGATCGGTCCCGCCATCACGAGTTCCGCTCCGGCGTTGGGTTTGTCGACAGGGGCCTTCACATCCGGCGGGATATGCAGGTTCACCGATATCTCGGGGCCGGGTGTCTTCCTCACCATAGGGATGGTCCTGCTGTTCATCATCGCCATGGTGCTGGTGGGTGCCGAGACCATGGGTCGTCATCCCGGAGCCATAAGATCCATACGTCCGAGGGTCACACTTCCGCGGGATCTCAGGAGGATGTTCCTCGTCTCCGCGGCGGTTTTCGTCGGTACTTGGGCGGTCGGAGGATTCTACCAGGGTTTCAGCTCCAGCATCGTCGCCGAGATGACAGGATTCCCGGATACCTTCACAGCAGCGGCTGTCTTCACGGCCTCTCTGCTTCCCAACGCTATCGGAGGATTCCTGGCCAACAGGTTCGATGTCCGCACCGCACAGAGGGGCGGGATGTTGGGATACACGGTGTGCACCGTATCAGCTCTGTTCATGCTCGGATACGGTTCCCTGACGTTGTTCACCGTCCTCATAATGCTGGCGGCTCTGCTACAGGGTATCGCGTTCACAGGAAGCGTCACCGGACTGATATCCCGTACGGGGAAGACCGATAGGGCGGGAATGTTCTCCACCATCTACCTGACATCGTACGGGGGTTCCGCCATCCCCAACCTCGTGGTCGGAATGACCGCCGGGAACATGGCCTCGGCGGATATCATGATGTGGTACTGCGTACTGGTCGTCGTGCTGACCATCATCGTCTTCCTCTTCACCATCGGCGGATACGATCTATCCGATCCCTCATCGGAAGGGCTCATAGAGGATGCTCCGTGATCAGCACGGGTCCATCCCATATCCTGAGCTCCCATGACACATCCTTTTATACCATCAAGGGAAGACCCTTCCAAGGAAGATCCATATGTCGAAGAAGGTCCTCATAATATCGGGATCCCCCCGCAAGGGAGGCAACTCGGACAAGCTTTGTGACAGGTTCGCCGAAGGTGCACGTGATGCCGGCCACAGTGTGACGAAGGTGTCGTTGGCCGATTGCAAGGTCGGTTTCTGCACCGGATGCAACTGCTGCGATCAGACTCACAGATGCATAATTGATGACGATGTTCCCGAGATAATCGGCAGGATGATGACATCCGATGTCATCGTCATGGCATCACCCGTCTACTTCTATTCCGTGGACGCCCAGATCAAGGCGTTGATCGACAGGTCCGTCAGTGTATGGACCGTAATGAGGGACAAGGTGTTCTACTTCATCATGACCTCCGCGGAGGATTCCGAGACCGTCATGGACTGCACTCTGGAGTGTTTCCGTGGATTTATCTCATGCATCTCCGGAAGCATCGAAGGCGGTGTCATCTGTGCCAAAGGTGTCCACAGCAGGGGCGAGATCGATGGGACCGACTATATGCAGCAGGCCTACGACATGGGAAGGTCCGTCTGAATGCAGGTGGTGAATGAGATGAAGGTGATGTTGGTAAACGGAAGTTCCAGGAACAACGGGTGCACCGCACGTGCCCTCAGGGAGGTTGCGGAGACATTGGAGAACGAGGGTATCGAGACCGAGACCGTGTTCATCGGCAACAAGCCCGTGTCTGATTGTCTCGCATGCGGTAAGTGCAGGGAGATCGGGAGATGTGTCATCGACGACTGTGTGAACGAGATCGTCGAGAAGGCCAAGGGCTGCGATGGGTTCGTCTTCGGATCACCCGTCTACTACGCCCACCCCAGCGCAAGGCTCCTCACCGTCATGGACAGGGCATTCTACTCCGGAGGAAGGAACTTCGCCTTCAAGCCCGCAGCCGCGGTGCTGAGTGCAAGGCGTGCCGGGTGCACCGCATCCATGGATGTGATCAACAAGCACTTCACGATCAACAACATGCCCGTGGTGTCATCCACATACTGGAACCAGGTCTTCGGAAAGGAGGCCGACGAGGTGGAACAGGATGTCGAGGGTCTGCAGACCATGCGCACCATCGGTCAGAACATGGCATGGCTGGTGAAGTGCATAGAACTCGGGAAGCAGAACGGCGTGGAGCACGCAATCCCCGAGAAGAGGATGTTCAACTTCATCCGCTGAATGTGAAACGGGGGGTCATCCCCCATTTCCAAACTTCAAACGGACCTGTTGGTCTGACTGTTCATGTACTCGGATGCACCGTGCACTCCGAGGCTCATGGCCTTCATGAGGTGCTTCTCCGCCTCCTCGATACGACCGTTCTTCATCAGCACACCCGCCATGTCATGGTGCAGGGATATCAGCACCTCGGTGTCGTCCAACCTGTTGAACTCCAGCATCTGCTCCAAGAGGACGATGGCGGCATTAGCATCCGCCAGGTACATGTCCGTGAGTCCCAATCCGTCCTCGGCCTCCGCCTTGGAGACGAAGGACATAACGAGTTCCTCAGGATCCTCCAACTGCTCCATACCCAGAAGCTCCGTCCCCAGTTCGATGGCACGGGCATAGGATTCGATCGCGGACTGCGGGTCGTTGCGGGCATCGGACACCTCCGCCTCCAGGTTGAGGAGCTCCAGATATCTGTTCATGGACCAGGCGTCCCTCTTGGTCATGACCATGGACATGCCCTTTCTGAGGAACGGTTCGGTGTCCTCGGGGTACTCGGAATCGATGAGGTCCTCGGTGACCGCGATGCACATGCGCACGATAGACCTGTGGTCGAAGTGACGGGAGCGGTCGTTCAGCTTGGAGACCCTCAGTCCCGCACGGACATAGGCCTCCACGGGATCGGCGCCCTGCTCGAACAGGAGGTTGCCCATCTCGGCGTAGGTCTTGACATAGGTTCCAGCATCCACCTCGTCCCCGTCGGTCTCGAGGTACTCGATCAGTTCGGAGGCTGAATCCAGATCCTCCATGGCGGAGGTCCTGTACTCCATCATGGAAAGGATGCACCCGCGGTTGACGTAGGCCTCAAGAAGCTGTTCGGTGGGCCCCTGGGGCTCGAGTTCGTTGACCTTCTGGTTGTATTCCTCCAGCGCCCTCTCGAGGTGTGCATCCGATGAATCCATGGGTCCGCCAAAGGGAATCGGGTATACATAGCCAGCGGGTTCCGTGCATCGCCGATATACAACGGCTTTATAACAGGGTGATAATCCTCATGGCATGCATCAGGAAAGGATCCTGGCCGTACATGACGTATCCTGCGTGGGGAGATGTTCCCTCACAGTGGCATTGCCGATCATATCATCAGTGGGTATTGAATGCTCCGTGATGCCCACAGCCGTTCTGTCCACCCACACCGGGGGATTCACCGGCTTCACCTACAGGGACCTGACCGAGGACATCAGGCCCATACAGGACCATTGGGCATCGCTGGGACTGAGGTTCGATGCCGTGTACACGGGATTCTTGGGCTCATTCGACCAGATCGACCTGGTCTGCGGTCTCATCGATTCACTTTCCGATGATGATGCCACGATATACGTCGACCCGGTTATGGCGGACAAGGGGAGGCTCTACACCGTGTTCGGTCCCGATTTCCCCAAGGGTATGAGGAGGCTGTGCGAGAGGGCCGATGTCATAATGCCCAACCTCACGGAGCTCACATTGATGCTCGGGGAGGAGTACCGTGACGGTCCGTACACCCACGAGTACATAGACGGGATCCTCGAGAGGAGCCGTGTCTTCGGGGTCGGCAGGATCGTCATCACCGGCATAAGCTTCGAGGAAGGTCACGTGGGAGCCGTCTACATGGACTATGAGACGGGTGAAAGTGGAGAGGTCATGCGCCTGGAGGTCCCCGGATACTACCACGGCACCGGCGATGTCTTCGGATCCGCCCTGGTTGGGGCATGTGAATCAGGTCTCACGCTGGGAAAGGCGGTGGAGGCAGCGGTCGACCTCACGGTTGGGAGCATAATCCGTACCCATGATGCATGCACCGATGTCCGCTATGGTGTGAACTTCGAGGCCGGACTGTACGATTACATGAACACCGTCAGGAACGGGAGGAAGGGTTTCGAGCTGATCCCGGCGACCACCGACGATCAGATAAGGATAATCGCATCGATCGGACACACCGTCTGGAACGAGGCGTACCGCGGATTGGTATCACAGGACCAGATCGACTACATGCTCAACAAGTTCCAGAGCTTCGAGGCGATGAAGGACCAGATAGAACACAAGGGGTACACCTACCTCTGCATCAACGTGGACGGCAGGATCGTCGGATACGCAGGATACGCTCCCGATGACAGGGGACTCTACCTGTCGAAGATGTACATCCTGAAGGAGCATCGCGGGAAGGGATACGCCATGAGGACCTTCGCCCACCTGAGGGATGTGGCCAGATCTCTGGGGCTGAGGTGTGTCCATCTGACGGTCAAGAGGGACAACGAATCCTCGTTCAACGTGTACAGGCATGCGGGGTTCGAGGTTGTGGGTTCGGTGGACAACCCCATAGGTGACGGATTCGTCATGTACGATTACATAATGGAGATGAAGGTATGAGCGACGCCGATCAGCTTTTCACAGAGGGATACAGATACTACACCGAGGCCGGTGACGAGAACGAGCTCAGGAGGGCCTTCGAGCTGCTGAGCCAGGCCGCCGGCATGGGCCACGCCCTCGCCCAGGATGTCCTGGGGAACATGTACGAGGACGGGGACGGAGCACCTTTGGACATCAGGACGGCGGCGGAGCTCTACAGGATGTCCGCAGAGCAGGATTGCCCTCCGGGACTGTACGATTACGGGATGCTGTTCCTCGATGGACACGGTGTGTCCCAGGATAAGGAGAGGGCCTTCGCCCTGATCTCCAAGGCAGTCTCCATAGGTAACGATCCGGAGCATATGTTCACCCTCTCCGTCCTGTATCTCAAGGGTGAAGGTGTGGAGAAGGATGAGAAGAGGTCCCTCGAGCTCCTGAGGAAGGCCGAGAAGCTCGGAAGTGTCGATGCCAAGGCCAACCTGGGCGCCATGTATCTCTCCGGTGAGGGACTCCCCAAGGATGAGAAGAGGGCCTTCGGACTCCTCAAGGAGGCGGCGGAGGACCAGGACTGCAGTGCCATGTGCAACCTCGCCCTGATGTACGAGCAGGGTATCGTGGTCGAGAAGGATATGCGCACCGCCATATCATATTACAAACAGGCCGCCGACCTGGGATATCCCCCGGCGTTTTACCATCTCGGCGTCCTCGTCGGAGAGGGGGAGGCTGACCTGGGTGACATCGACCCGGTGGGACTGTTGGAGACCGCCGGTTCCGATGGGAACATCGAC
>JAEDJU010000229.1 GCA_016296195.1 Candidatus Methanomethylophilaceae archaeon
CCCGCGACGAGCGACCACTTGCCGGGGAAAGAATGGCATGTATCGGGGCGCTTCAGCATCAGGACCTTCCCATCCATTATGATAGCGGATGATACGACGCTCCTGCACTCGACACCCTCGATCTCCACGGTACCGGCATCGGCATCGACCGAGACGATGTCGCCGTTCTCGAACATGTCGATGGACGGGATGGAATCCACCATCGGTATGGACGAGATGACCGCACCAGTGGCCACGATGGTCTCCGCCGTCTCGTTTATGACCGCTGCGGGCTGCTTACCATGGACCATCAGGTCGTACATGACAAAAGAACCGACGGTGCTCCCCTTCCCCTTGGGGAAGACGAGGATCTTCCCGGCGACGTTGCCTCCGTCACCCACACGGATCTCCCCGGTGGAACCATCGACCCCTCCGAGGAAGCTCAGGGGCTCGTTCAGCTTAACTACCTCCCCCTTGGCCTTTCCGGGGGATATGGAACGTCCCTCGATCATCAAAGGACCACCTCCATCAGCTTGGCGATGTCCCTGCACATGGCCTTCTGGGAACAAAGTGTTGGCAGATAGTTACCTGCCTTCGCGGAATTCGTACCCGTCCTCTGGAACGTACCCTCGATGGGGGCGACGACCATGCATGTGTCCGCCAGAACGGGACCGAACTCCTCCATGACCCTCACATCCTCGGGACACTTCTCCCTGATCTCGGCGGAGGTGCAGAACCATATCTCCACATCCTTGTTGACCTTCTTCTTTCCCTTGAGGAAGGATGCGATCTGATGCATCTCCTTCTCGGTGAGATGGGGACAACCCAGTGCGATCAGTTGGATGTCGTCAACGGTGTTCAGTTTGTCATATGCGGCCTGGAGCTCCTTCTCTCCGATGTGGATGACCTCCAGATCGGAAACATCGAAGTTACCGGCCTCGGGTGTGACTCCCTCGACGTGGTACAGTGCGACGGATCCGGATGCGGCCATAGCAGCACAGAGTGTCTTGGCCTCCTCGACCTCCGGGGATATTCCCCTGAAATAGGGAACACCGCCTCCGATGGCCATACCGACCGCCTGTCCGAGCAGGGAGTACGAGAAGATGGAACCGTCGATGTCGGCATCGATCACAACAGTGGGCTTCCTGTTCTCATCGAGGTGCAGACCGTAGTTCGCGGTCTTCCCCAATATGGCTGCCGCAAGGGCACCGGGTCCACCCTCCCTGTTGGTCCTGGCGCCTATATATGAATTGACGAATGAGAGTGCGGATGATTCGGCCCATGCCACATGGTCACCCATGGACGGAACGTTGGGTCCGACATAAGGGGTACAGGAACAGGTGGTCCTGATACCCATCTGACCGTAGAGGTCTATGATCCTGAGCTGCTTCTCGGCGAACTCCTCGGAGATGTGCATCTCCCTCCAACGCGTCCTGTCCATTCCGACAGGGTTGAGCGTCGACGGGACCGTGACCTTGGCACCGCCGGCGGCCATATCCTCGAGATATTTCAGACCGCCGTCACCGATCGTCTTGTATGATGCACCGGACAGATGCGCCGATGTGATGTCGATGAGGTCCTCCGCCCCATAGATCTTTCCCAGCGCAGTGACGAGTTCCATGGCCTTCTGCCTTCCCTCGCCCTCCTCTCCGTTTAGAATTGACTCCTCCTCTCTAGTCAGGTCCATGGTGGACAATATTGCTGGGCACATTATTATCGATGTTGGTTGTATACTCCGTTAACATCTCCTTTTTGTACATAGGGGACCGACAGATTATTATCGTGGTAATGGAAAAACGGCACGTGGACAATATGAGTGCGTTTATTCCGTTCCTGGCGGTCGCTGCCGGAGGTGCCATCGGGGCAGTGCTCAGATTCTCCGTGTACAAGGTTGTGGACACCGGTTTCCCCTGGGCGACGTTCATCGTGAACATAGTCGGATGCGTCCTCGCATCGTTCCTGATGTTCAGATACGGATTGGATATGCAGAGCACACTGAGGTCGTTCATCTTCGTGGGGATGTTCGGAGCATTCACGACGATGTCCACGTTCTCCATAGACACAGTGAACCTGCTCGTGGACGGATCCTACGGACTCGCGGTCGGGAACATACTGATAAACTCGGTCCTGTGCGTGTTCGGAGCCGTGTGCGGCAGATACCTGGCGTTGCTCTGAACGGAAAAGGAATGGATGTGTTTGTCGACGGGGTTTTGAGGGATATCACCCGGATATCCCCCTGCACCCTCATTTTACCTCGACCATGAACCTCAGACAGAAC
>JAEDJU010000230.1 GCA_016296195.1 Candidatus Methanomethylophilaceae archaeon
TCTCCTTCGCGTTGAGGAAGTCCTTCTCGGTGATGGTGTCGCGGTCATCCCTGATCGTGAGCATTCCCGCCTCTGTGCAGATGCTCTTGATCTCGGCTCCGGACACTCCGTCGCACATCTCGGCGAGCTTCTTGGCGGAGATGTTCTCATCCACGTTCATGTGGGCCAGGTGGATCTTGAAGATCTGCTCCCTTCCCTCGACATCGGGCAGTCCGACATCGATGATACGGTCGAACCTTCCGGGCCTGAGCAGGGCATCGTCCAGGATGTCGGGCCTGTTGGTGGCACCGATGATCTTGATGTCGCTGGTGGGGGTGAATCCGTCCAGTTCGGACAGGAGCTGCATGAGAGTCCTCTGGACCTCCCTGTCTCCGGATGTGGCGACATCCAGCCTCCTGGCACCGACGGAGTCCAGTTCATCGATGAAGATGATACTGGGTGCCTTCTCCTTGGCCAACTGGAAGAGCTCGCGGACGAGCCTGGCTCCCTCTCCGATGTACTTCTGGACCAGCTCGGATCCGACGAGCCTGATGAACGTGGCCTGGGTGGCGTTCGCCACGGCCTTCGCCATGAGGGTCTTTCCGGTTCCGGGGGGTCCTACGAGGAGCACTCCCTTGGGCGGCTCGATACCGACCTTGGCGTACAGCTCGGGTCTGAGCAGGGGGTCCTCGACTGCCTCGCGGAGCTCCAGCATCTGCTGCTTGAGTCCTCCGATGTCCTCATAGGTGACGTCGGGTTTGTCGAGGATCTCGGCTCCGGAGACGACGGGGTCCAACGGCGCGGGCAGGACATCCATGACCGAGAGGGTCTGCTTGTTCAGGGAGACCCTGGCTCCCGGCAGGAGGTCCGCCTCGGGCACGTACTCGGACACGGAAACGACGAAATCCGGTCCTGTGGAGCTCTTGACGACGACGCGGTTGTTGGGGAGGACGTCCTTGATCGATCCGATGATGAGCGGCGGGCTCTTGAGCCTCTCGAGCTCGTTCCTGAGCCTTGCGATATCCTTCTGGAGTCTGAAGAGCTCGCTCTCGGAGTAGCGCTTCTCGGTCTCGGCGGTCTGGAGGTCCTCCATCAGCCTGACGTTCCTCTCCTCGAGTGTGACGATCTTCGCCTTAAGCTCGGACATCTCCTCGTTAATCTCGTCGTTGGTCATATGTCGTCCGTGATGGGCATTGTAATTATTATGGTATCGCCGCCCCCATCGTCCTTTTGTATCGGGCCTAATGTCCTCCAACATCCCCTCGCAGGGTTTATTATCCACTCCATGCTACGAGTGGGCATGATTTGCGAGATGTGCGGCAAGGAAGTCCCGATGACCAAGACGGTTATCGTCGAGGGTTCGAGACTGAACGTCTGCCCCAGCTGTGCCAGATTCGGCGAGGATTACAGAGGCTCCGGATCAAACGGCGCCCCTGTCACACAGACCGTCATCCAGGACAGGCTCCAGAAGCGCGAGAGGAGGATGCAGTCCAAGGATATCTACGCCGGTTCCGCATCCGTCGAGCTCGTGGACGACTACGGAGGGGTCATCAGGGAGGCACGTGTGGCCAAGGGGATGGACCTCGACCAGTTCGCTGCATCGATCCTCGAGAAGAAGGGAACCCTGGCCAAGATCGAGGCCAACAACCTGATCCCCGATGACAAGCTCATCAAGAAGATCGAGAAGGCACTGGGGATCAAGCTGACCGAGGCCGTCCAGTCCGGCGTGACCGTCGGCGGAGGGAACGGCAGGAATAGCATGACCCTCGGCAACTTCATCAAGAAGGAATGATCAGGCCGACCTGACCGAATCGTAAACCATGTCGACATAGGGGGCTATGTCGGTTCCGTTGTCCCTGAGGACGATGAGGGCCGCGGCACCTATGTCGATGTTCAACCTCTTCTGGATCTTATTGCAGTTCTGGATGAAGTCCCTGCGCTCCATCCCCGATTCCACAGCCTTGTCCATCAGCACATGGAATGGATCCGGCTGTGCCTCGGCCTTCTTCTCAACCGGTTTCTCCGTCGCCTTTTGCTCCGGTTTCTTGTGGATGGCGTCCATTACCTCTGGGGAGGGCCTGTAGGCCAGCGGGACATCCACCGCGCCCAGGTCCGTGGCGGGACGCACGAAGTCCCCCTTGCGCTCGAGGATCCCCTCGGATATGAGGGTTGACAGAAGGAGCTTGGAGTCCGAGGGGGACATCCATTTCATCTCGAGGGAAGCGGTCATGACGAATTCCTCCGCCGTCGTCACGTCCTTTCCGATGCTGCGGAAGA
>JAEDJU010000231.1 GCA_016296195.1 Candidatus Methanomethylophilaceae archaeon
AAATTTCTTGTAAAAATTTACAATAAAAATTTTTCTTGTATTTATTTACAAGATTTCATGTCTGCCCGGGTTTCCTCACATCCGCGAAGGAGAACTCCATCATCCTGGGCAGATCCCTAACAGAGACCTCGAGTTGGTATCCGATCTTCCCGGCACTGAAGAATATCACATCCTTTCCCTCTGCGGTGGAATCTATGGTAACCCTCATGGGACGCTTCGTGCACAATGGGGAACAGCCTCCGTGGACATATCCCGTCAACGGAAGGAGCTCATCCTGTCTGATCATCGAAACAGACTTCTCACCCACGCTGGCAGCGGCCTTCTTGAGGTCCAATCCGCCTGTGACCGGGACCAGGAAGACATAGTAGCATTTCGGCTTCCCGACGGTGACAAGTGTCTTGAACACCTGTGCGGGGTCCTGTCCGAGCGTCTCCGCGACCTCGGTACCGCTGAGTGCGACATCACCGTATGTGTGAACCTTGTACGGTATCCCGAGCTTATCGAGATGCCTCATCGGATTGGTCTTCACTTCCATGTACGGATGATTCGGGACATGATTACATGAATGTTATCCAGGGATAGTCTGTGGAGAGGTATCCTAAGAGGATTCATCCTGTGATCCACACAATGAAACACCCGTGAAAACCTGGTCGAAGATGCAATGTGTTTAATATCGAGGATTCATTAACGCCGTTTATGGACTATGCTATGACAGTCTACGAATCAGAGGATGCATTGAAGAGGAATCCCGCTGACACGGAACGCTTCGAGAGATCCTATGCCGCATTGGAATCCGTCGGAATCCACATCAGACGCGTCATGTGCTCATCCGTGGATGACATCGACACCGATGGCGAGGCCAAGGACATCATCGAGGAGGAGGGACTGTCCTCACTTCCCATCTCCGAGTACGAGAGGGTCTCCATCAGCGTCGGGGAGTATCCCTCCGACCAGGACCTGGCGGATTTCCTCAACCCTCCGGACGGAACCCTCAGTGTCGACTCACAGAAGCCCCCGTCCATGGGTAACGACCTGATGCCCGCATGCAACTGCGGTCAGAAGAAGAGATGAGCAGAAATGGGTCGGTCAGAAGTACCGACCCCAACTTCTATAACCCGAAACCGATGGATGCCCCATGATCCTAGAGTTCCTGGAACAGGGGTTCTCCATCTGCAAGATGAGGGAATCGGAATGTCCGAAGATCCGTTCTGAGACCATGTTCTTCGGGAGAACGGACGGGGAGACCTCCCTTGTATGTCCCTCGACCGATGTTCCCACAGACTGTGTCCTGGAGAGGAACGATGGATGGAGGGCATTCCGTGTCGTGGGAACACTGGATTTCTCCCTCATCGGGATACTGTCGAAGATAACGGGCACCCTTGCCGACAACGGGATCGGTGTCTTCGTGATATCCACATTCGACACCGACTATGTGCTCGTAAGAGACGGTGATGTCTCAAAGACCAGGGACGTCCTGTCTGATGCGGGATACGGATGGAAGGGGGCCTGAACATGAGGATAGTCGTTCTATCGGGCAGCCCGCGCAGGAACGGTAACACGGACATGCTGGTCGACAGCTTCGTGAGAGGTGCATCGGTCGACAACGAGGTCGAGGTCATCAGGGTCGCGGACCTGAACGTATCCCCCTGCACAGGATGCGAGAGATGCAAAACATCGGAGGGGACCGTTTGTTCCATAGTGGATGACATGTCTCGCGTGTACGACAGCCTCTCCCGTGCGGACATGCTCGTCCTGGCTTCACCCGTCTACTTCTATGGGATTACCGCCCAGTTGAAGACGGTGATAGACCGTCTGCACACACCGGTCAGGAGGACATATCCAATCGGGAGAATGGGTCTGCTGCTGGTGGGCGCCTCCGAACTACCGCAGGTCTTCGACTCCATACTGGTCCAATACCGGTTGGTCCTCGATTATTTCCACCTAGAGGACATGGGGAGGGTTCTTGTCTGGGGTGTACGCGAGAAGGGCGAGATCGCAGGTAACCCCGCACTCGAGGATGCATATGAGATGGGACTGTCGCTGCATTGACAACATCGGAACGAACGATGCCTCCGGACCAACGGACAGACCGTCCCCGTCAGCATTGAGACTACCATCATCACGATCAGGATGGCCGACAGGGCCGTGACGAAACCTCCATAAGTATGTTCGGGCAGCAACACCAGGACAGGGAGACACATCGTCAGGATCCCGCATACCTTGCCCAACGGGTCGTAACCTCCTCTG
>JAEDJU010000036.1 GCA_016296195.1 Candidatus Methanomethylophilaceae archaeon
AATTTCAGAGTATGAAACATGATTCCACATACACTTATATCACCAACTCGCTGGTATCCTACCCTAATAGATTATCTCGAGTTCCATCGGCTCCCCATGGGAGTCGTACGCCTGCCAACTGGTCCTGTCGTAGGGCTGACACGTGATAAAGTGAACCCCGCCCATGTTGGCGAAGAAATCCTTGTCCGCATCCGAGGGTTGGTTGCAGTAACCCGGATGTGAATGGGCGGAACCGGCTATGCTGTAGTCTATCGGTGCCATCCATTGACTGAGGAAACTGTGGCTGTCCCCATAGACGGTTCCGGGTATCAAGACCATCTCGCTGATTATACCGTCGATCTCCCTCGTCATACAGAGGAACTCGTCGGGGTATGTGGACCGGGCGGCCTCGTTGAAGCCGTCGATGAAATCCACATCCACCCCGATGATGCGGTTCATAGGGCGTTCACCAGCTTCTCACGGACCCTTGAGAAGAAGTCCATGTTGAACCTGATGAACCTGGCCTTCTTGTTGGACATCATGAACTCAACCTTGGTCATACCGTCCATCGGATACTCCCTCTGTCCGTCCAGGACTATGAGGCACTCCTTGTCCAGGACGCTCTCGATGGTGATCTTGGACGTGGCAGGTACGATGAAGGGCCTGGATGAGAAGCGATACGCGGCCATGGGCACGATCATGAGGGCGTTGACGTGGGGTTGGATGTAGGGTGCACCGAGGCTCATCGCATAACAGGTGGAACCCGTGGGGGTCGAGACGATCACTCCGTCGGAACGGAGCTCGCATGCCAGTTCGTCATCGACATAGATCTTGTAATGACGGATCTTCGCGACGGATGCTGTGTGCACGACCGCCTCGTTGACACAATCCGGAAGGTACTGTCCATCATACCACGTGCTTAACTTGAAGCGGGACTCTATGATGTAGTCCTCACGGAGAAGCCTCTCGATGCCCTCCTTGATGTGATCGTGATCTATCTCGGCGAGGAAACCGACACTGCCACCGTTGATACCGACGACCATTGCATCAGTGTTCTGGAGAGCCCTCAGGAGGGTTCCGTCCCCTCCGATCACGATGACGATGTCCGCATCCATCTCGTTCAGCGGTATCCCCTCGAGACCCATCATGTCGGCGATGTCCTTATCCAGGAAGTAGGTGTGTCCCTGGAGTGCATCCATGACCTCGCGGGTGTACTTCTCGGCGTTCCTGACAGATGTGTTCGTGTAGATCCCGTATCTGTGCTCCAGGACCTTCTCCTTGTGCATGACGAAATCGTAGACATCCCTGCTGCCGACGGCGAGGAAGTTGGAACGGTGGTCCAGGTCGAATGGCATGTCGAGGATGTTACCCTCCAGGTCATAGACCTCCCCTCCTGCCTCGCGGAGGATGATGGTGCTCGCGGCGATGTCCACGATCCTGACCTCGCGGGTGTACTTCTCGGCCTTCATGAAGTATCCGTCCGCCTCCCCCTCCGCCACGATCTCCATCTCCAGAGAGGAGCATCCGTAGCAGCGTGAGGACTTGACGCTCTTGGTGAGTGCGAAGGCATCGGGATGGGCCCCGTTGCCCATGTAGATCATCATGAACAGGTCGTCCATGTCCGGTTTGCGGACGGACATCCTGTATCCGTTCTTGAAAGCCCCCGCGCCCTTCTCGGCCCACATCTCATCCCCTGTCACGGGATTGCGGAGGTATCCGAGCCTGATGTCGGAGAGCGAGGATGTCCCCACCGCCAGTGATACCGTGTAGTAAGGGACACCGGCTATCGCATTGGAGGTCCCGTCTATGGGGTCCATCACGAGGGTCTCCTCGGCACCATTGTCGACGAACCCGATCTCCTCGCTCAGGACATTGAGCGGAATCGAGTTACGATCTATGTACATCAGGGCGGCGTTCTCAGCCACCTTATCAATCTGGGCCGCTGGGGTGCCGTCCGCACCCATGCAGACCTCCTCCCCGCGGCATTTTGAGTCGGGGATCTTCCTGATGGCTTCGACTACGGCATCCGCGATGGCGGAGAGGATCTCCTTCGTGATCATGTGGGAGGGGAACGCTTCCACATTATAATGGATGTCCGAGGATGCACTCGATAATGGGAAATAACCGCACCCTTTCCCCACACACCATGGAGGAACTGGGATTCACATCCGGCAGGGTGTTCTCCGACAGGGGACGCCTCTACACGATATCCCTTCACCCCGGGAAGAGGGTCTACGGCGAGAGGCTGATGACGGTCTCCGGGACCGAGTACAGGGAATGGGACCCACGGAGAAGCAAACTGTCCGCATACATCACGAACGGAGGCAGGAGATTCCCCTTCACATCCGGAAGCAGGGTCCTCTACCTCGGTGCATCCAGCGGTACGACCCCATCGCATGTCGCCGACATATGTCCCGAGGGGAAGGTCTACTGTGTCGAGTTCGCACAGAGGATGTTCAGGGAACTCGTGGGAACCTGCGCCGACAGACCGAACATGATGCCGATACTCGGAGATGCCACCAAGCCCGAAGAGTATGCCATGTTCGCGGATTCCGTGGATGTGGTGTACCAGGATGTTGCTCAGAAGAGACAGGCCGAGATCCTCTGCGACAACATGGACGCATTCAATGCCGGACACGGTATGGTCGCCGTGAAGGCCCGTTCCGAGGATGTGACCGCATCACCCGAATCCGTCTTCGAGATGTCGAAGAAGGTGATAGAGGACAGGGGTTTCAGGGTCACAGATGTCAGGAAACTGGATCCCCATGAGAAGGACCATGCAATGATCGTCGTGGAGAGGATGGTTTGAGGACCGCATATGCAGTCGCCTTCCACGGTGACAGGTTCCTGATGGTCTGGCATCCCCGTCGCAACGGATGGGAGATGCCGGGAGGACACGTCGAGGAAGGTGAGACCTCCGCGGAGGCCGCCGCCAGGGAGTTCGTAGAGGAATCCGGATACGGGATCGAGGTGGTGGAGACCAGGGACATCGGATACTGCGATGTCTGTGCGGCGAGGATCGTGGGGAAGGTGTCGGATGACCCCGAGATGAGATCGGAGCTGTTCTCCGAACTTCCCGACCAGCTGTCCTTCGACAGGGAGGAGTACGAGGACACCGTCCCATGGGCGAGATCGGTCCTTGAATCCAAGGGCATGATCCGAACGAATCACGGGCTGTGATTGACCTGGTAAATGTCGGACGTTTATCAATAAAGTATCCGACATTATTCCATCATCTCACAACCGACATGCCCACACACAATCCTTTTTATATTGTTATATAATCGCGAGTCTCAGCCTCGCCGCCTAGATATGATTCGGAGGATCAGACTATGGCAAGAATGCACACAAGAAGAAAGGGAGTATCCTGCTCAAAACGCCCCATGGTTTCCGAGAATCCTGCATGGGTTCCTCTCAACGCCACCGAGATTGAGGACCTTGTAGTGAAACTCGCGAAAGATGGAATCATCTCCGCCAAGATCGGGCTCATCCTCAGGGACCAGTACGGTGTCCCCGATGTCAGGCTCGCAACCGGAAAGACCATCACCAAGATCATGGAGGAGAAAGGAGTAGCACCTTCCCTTCCCGAGGATCTGTCCAACCTCATGAGGCGCGCCATCGACCTTAACGTCCACCTCAGGGACAACAGGGGAGATGTCTCCAACAAGAGGGGTCTCAACATGATCGAGGCAAAGATCAGGAGACTCGAGCGCTACTACAAGAGGAACGGTATCCTTCCCGCAGACTGGAAGTATTCTCTCAGCAACGCGGAACTCATGCTCAAGTGAGTTAATATGGAGACCGAGGTCCCATCAAAACTTCTTTCCACTCTTTCTCAAGCCGCGGACATCGTCCGTGGCCATAATTTCATCCAGGTCTTCTCCCACTACGATGCCGACGGGGTTTCCGCAGCGGCGATCATCGCGAAGACCCTCATGCGCGCGGGAAAGGAGTTCAGGGTGACATTGTTCACGACCCTGAACGACATGAACATGGAGACGATCCGTCACACCAAGGCGGAATGCATGATCGTCACCGACCTGGGCGCATCCTACATAGACAAGTTCGATGAGATGTCCTGCGACATCGTGGTCCTGGACCACCACACGGTGATATCCGAGGCCAAGAGGATCTGCTACGCCAACCCGCACCTGTACGGGATAGACGGCATGGTTGCCGGATGCGGAGCGACCATGGCCTTCCTGTTCTCCATCACCATGGACGAGAACAACTGGGACCTCGTGCAGATCGCATTCGCGGGAATAGCCGGTGACAGGCAGCACATCAACGGCCTGTCCGGACTCAACACATATCTTCTCAAGGAAGGAACCCGCAGGGGATTCATAGAGGAGATGCCGGGGTCGCTCATCCCCGCCGGGGATCTGATGACCGAGCTCTTCGTGGGAACCGACCCGTACATCCGTGGGGTCAGCGGGAACACCGATGGTGTGGCAGCCATTCTGGCGGATGCCGGGATAGGTCACGGCAAGAGCTATATGGACCTGACCGACGACGAGAGGAGGAGACTGTCATCCCTGATAGCCGTGAAACTCACCCAGCAGGGAATGCAGCTGTCATCCATGAACGAGATCGCACGCAACAGATACTATCTGAAGGGAATGAAGATGGATGCGGAACAGTTGTCATCCATCCTCAACAGCTGCGGTCGCGCGGGGATCGGCGGAATAGGCATAGCCGCAGGAATGGGGGACGAGAGGGCACTCACCCACGGATACGAGATAACCAAGGACTCCGCGCAGGAACTCGTGGGCCACATGGTCGAACTCGATTCCAGGGGACTGAACCAGATGGAGCACATCCAGTGGTTCGACAGCAGCACATCGGGATTCACCGGGATGCTCTGCGGTATCGCGATGCAGTCCATAGGCGATTACAGGAAGCCCACCATAGGCGTCAACGGATCCAACGATCCGATCAACCTCTCATCCAGAGGGATGTGGACCCAGTTGGATAACGGTGTGGACCTGGCCGTTGCCATGAGGGAGGCATGTGCCTCCGTCGGAGGAGAGGGCGGCGGACACAGGATCGCAGCGGGAGGTTCCATACCCGCGGACAGATTGGATGATTTCCTGAAGAAGCTGGATGAGATCATCGGACAGCAGCAGGTCAAGACCTCCAACTGACCTCCACCTCATCGGTTCTGAAACGCTGCCTGACGGCGGTTTCCGATACATCCATCCTCACACCGGATGAGTACATCTCACTGCCGAGCCAGGCTATCATCGCACCGTTGTCCATGCAGAACCTGCGGTCGGGGACGAACATCTCCGCACCCCTTGCCTCTGCCATCTCCTGCACCATCTCGCGGAGACGCATGTTCTGTGCGACCCCTCCCCCCAGGAGGACCTCGTCCTTCCCTATATGGGCCATCGCCCTCTCGGTGACCTCCGTGAGCATGGCGAAAGCGGTCTCCTGCACGGAGAGTGCGATATCCTCCAGAGGAACACCTTTCCTCTGAAGTGAGAGTGCTGCGGTCATCAGACCGGAGAATGCCACATCCATACCCTTGACGGAATATGGCAGTTCGTGGAATTCCCTTCCATCCTTTGCCAGTTTCTCGAAGATGGGGCCTGCGTAGAACCCCATGCCTAGATCCCTGCCCAACTTGTCCAGCATGTTTCCGATACCGATGTCCTGGGTTTCCCCGAAGATCCTGTACCTGCCCTCGGCGAAAGCTATCACCTGGGTGTTGCCTCCGGAAGCGTACAGGAGGGCGGGATCGTGACATCCGGTGAGTGCACGCCCGATCTCGATGTGGGCGATGCAATGGTTGACACCGACTATGGGGATCCCCATGGAACATGAGAACGCACGTGCGGCGGTTCCTGCCACACGCAGACACGGACCGAGTCCGGGGCCCATTGAGAAAGACACGAGATCTATGTCCTTGGGTTTGAGTCCTGCCTTGTCCAAGGCATCGCCCATTATCCTGGACACGACATCCGCATGATGGTTTGCAGCCTCCCTGGGGTGGAGACCTCCCTCTGCAGGACGGAACATGTCCAATTCATTGGCCATGACGTTGTGGTCGGAATCGACTATCCCGACGCCCAGTGTGTGGGCGGTCCCTTCAATCCCCAGTGTGATCATCGCAATCCCAATCTACAGTCCTCCAGATAAAGGATTCTAGGATGACCTGAGATGAGATTATCAGAAAGTTTTAAATAATACCAGGATATCATGGGTATTGCTGGGCTCGTGGTCTAGGGGTTATGACGTCGCCTTGACATGGCGGAGGTCGCCGGTTCAAATCCGGCCGGGCCCACCAGCTTTCTTCTTCATTATCGTGTTCAACCTTCATACAATTACATTTGTTCGTTGTTCTATGTTTCTTTGAATCGTTTGTCCACACGCTCAAAGACTATCATGGACAATTGTTCGCGCGACTATAACTTGTATTTATAATCTCTCATTGATTGTACGCTTCCGACGGATAACACCTATATACTATCCATAGCGTAGCAGAGCCCGCAACATCCGTGGATTCCTTAGAAGTTTGAAGCGGAATATTCCTGGAAAGGATACAAATGACTATCATCGAATCGTTGAACAGTGCGGTGGGAACCTGTAACTCCTACCTGTGGGGTATGGCCTTCGTCTTCCTGATCGGCCTCGGTATCCTGTTCACCTTCAAACTGAAGGGCCTGCAGATTACAAAAATAAAGGAGACCTCCAAACTCTCCGTCTCGGGAATCACCGAGGGAAAGAAGAACTCCAAGGTCTCCTCCTTTGAAGCGTTCTGTATTGGAATGGGTGCCCGTATCGGTGTCGGAAACATCGCCGGAGTCGCCACAGCCATCCTGACCGGAGGACCCGGAGCGGTCTTCTGGATGTGGATCTTCGCAATCATCGGATCCGCAAGCAGTTTCATGGAGTCCACCCTCGCCCAGATCTACAAGGAGAAGAAAGAGGATGGACAGTTCTACGGCGGTCCTGCATACTATGCATCCAAGGGACTCAAGAGCAGGAAGGTCGGAATCTTCGCGGCCATCCTCCTCGTTATCACATTCGGAATCGGATTCGTTGCAGTCCAGTCCTGTAACGCATCCAAAGCACTCTGCGGTGCTTTCTCCTTCGAATACAACAACTACATCTTCGCGGCAATCATCGCCATCGTCGCGGCCATCCTGATTTTCAGGGGACTCAAGGCCGTCGCAAAGTTCTCATCCACAGTCGTTCCCATCATGGCATTCCTGTGGATCATCTTCGCCATCATCGCAATCGTCCTCAACATCGACGGAGTCGTCAACGCCGTCAAGATGATCTTCGAGTACGCAGTCACCGCACCCTCCATGCTCGGAGGAGCACTCGGAAGCATCCTGATCACCGGACTCAAGAGAGGAGTGTTCTCCAACGAGGCAGGTCTGGGATCAGTCGCGAACATCGCTGCAACCGCGGATGTCAAGCACCCCGTCAAGCAGGGAATGATCCAGTCCTTCGGAGTCCTTGTGGACACCCTCGTCGTCTGTACCTTCACAGCACTCGTCGTCCTGTCCTACGGAACCTTCGACCAGATCCTGGCACTCGGAGCCATCACCGGAGACGGAGCCAACCTCGTCCAGGGAATCATCGCTGACACCGCTTTCGGATCCGCAGCCAATTACATCATCGCCATCTTCCTGTTCGTCTTCGCGTTCACCAGTCTCATCGGATACTACACCATGAGTGAGTCCAACGCAAGGTTCGTCAAGGACAACAAGAGCGTCATCATGGCAGTCAAGATCCTCGTCATCCTGGTGGCATTCATCGCTGGAACCGTCTCCACCGCAACCACCGTGGACAACGTGAGTGACACATTCATGGCACTGATGGCATCCGTCAACATGATCCTCGTCGTCCTCCTGAGCAGGCAGGTCTTCGAGGCATATGCCGACTACAGGAAGCAGAAGAAGGCAGGAATCGAGGAACCCGTGTTCCACAAGAGCTGCCTGAGCGACTCCTCCGGAGTCACCGAGTGGGAGGACTGAGAATGGCCACAGTCGAGAGTTGCACGACAGCGATCAACGTCATGCTGATCGTCTCGATCATCGTCGGATTCATCACCGGCTATTTCTACTACAGCGGCGACAAACAGATAATCTTCATCCCCATGGTGCTGGGATTCATCTGTGTCTGGATCCTCTACTACTTCATCGAGAAGAGAGGGGACCTCAAGGCCGGCAAGAAGGTCGACAAATACTGAGAATCGAATAAACCCCTTCCCAAACCTTTTTACCTGTTTTTCAACGGATTCACCCGTCTCATGCTCTGTGGACAATGGGTCGGAGCCGGGTGAATGGAAAAGAAAGGATCAGAGAACGGCGATGTTCTCCGATATTATGGCATCGTCATGGACCCTGTAACCGAGTATCCCCTCGATGTCGGAACTGTGCTTCCCGGCGATGGACCTGAGGTCCTGGGAACTGTAACTGACGATACCTTTGGCGACGATCCTCCCATCACACACGATATCGACCACATCACCCTTGTCGAAGATTCCGTCCACGGCCCTTATCCCGATGGGGAGGAGGGACTTGTGGTTGAGGACCGCCCTCTCCGCACCTGCATCGACCGTGACCACACCCGAAGGATGTGCGGATTTGATCCACCTGCGCTTCTTGGAGATCTCCGTCCCTGTGACGAAGATGGTTCCCACATCCTCGCCTGTGACCGCCTTGTAGATGATGTCATCGGCACCGCTGAGGGCGATGATCATGTTGCAACCGGAATCACGGCAGACCTTGGCCGCACTGAGCTTGGTCTTCATACCGCCGGTACCCATGCTGGAACCGGCATCTCCCGCCACACCCATGACGGATTCGACATCCGTGACCACAGGGATCAGTTTGGCATCGGGATTGGTCTTGGGATTGCTGTCATAGAGACCCTCTATGTCGGATAGGATCACAAGGAGGTCGGAATCGGTCCTGCTGGCGACGATGGCGGAAAGGGTGTCGTTGTCACCGAACCTGATCTCCTGCGTGCGTATGGCATCGTTCTCGTTGAAGATGGGCACCACACCATGGGACAGGAGGGAGTCCACCGTGTTGTGGAGGTTCAGGGCACTCTCCCTGTCGGAGTAGGTGTCCATGGTCAGAAGGATCTGCCCCACAAGGATACCGTACCTCTGGAAGCAGTCACCCCACTCCCTCATCAGTATGCCCTGGCCGACGGAGGCCGCAGCCTGACGGATGGGCATCTCATGGGGTTTGGGGACAACACCCATGCTCTTGAGACCAAGGGGAATGGCTCCCGATGATACAATGAGGACCTCCTTCCCCAGGTCCTTGAGGCGCTTCACCTGCTCCGCCACGGAATCCATGAAATCACGGGACACACGGGAACCGTTGCGCATGATGGATGATGAACCGATCTTGATGACCACGCGGTCGACATCCCCGAGACACTGCCTCCTGTCCATCGGATCACCCCTTGAAAGGATACTCGACATCTGAAGGGACGTGGGTGAAAGGTCTGCATCCGGGTCCGACGTAATCCTTGACGACCTGTCCGTCGCCGACAAGGACATACTTGTAGATCATCAGACCCTCCATGCCCACGGGCCCGCGGGAATGGATCTTGTTGGTGCTGATACCGACCTCCGCCCCCTTGCCGAACCTGAATCCATCGGCGAAACGGGTGGATGCGTTGACGAACACATCCGCCGAATCCACCATCCTGACGAACACGGATGCCCTGTTCATGTCGGTGGTCATGATCGCATCGGTATGATGGGAACCATGTCTGTTGATGAAGGATACGGCCTCCTCCATGGAATCCACGACCTTCACCGAGATTATGAGATCACCGTATTCCGTGTCCCAATCCTCATCGGTCGCCTCATCGCAGTCCACTATGGCCCTGACCCTCTCATCGCCCCTGACCTGCACGTTGTTCTCCATGAACAGCCTGACCATCCTGGGAAGGAACTCATCCGCCACCGCCACATCCACCAACAGGGTCTCCGTGGCGTTGCAAACCGCGGGGTACTGGACCTTGGAATCCAACACGACCTGTGATGCCTGCTCCAGGTCAGCCTTGGGATCGACATAGATGTGACATATACCCGCGGCATGTCCGAGCACGGGTATCATCGTGTGGGATTGAATGTACTGAACGAACTGATTGGAACCACGTGGTATCAGGAGATCGATGTACTCGTGAAGACCGAGGATGGCATCGATGTCCGACCTGGACTCCATGAGAACGAAAGCATCTCCGGGAACTTCCGAGGCGGATGCGGCATCCCTGAGGATGTCGAACAGGACGCGTATGGAGTTGGATGCCTCGCGACCACCTTTGAATGCCACGGAATTACCGGACTTCAGGCACAGGGACATTATCTGAGGTACGACGTCGGGACGGGACTCGAAGATGACCCCCAGCATACCGATGGGACATCTGATCTGGTACAGGACGAGCCCCTCATCGAGCTCCAATGCGGACATCTGCTCTCCCACGGGATCGGGGAGGCCTATGACGTCACGGATACCGGCGATCATACCATCGATCTTGGAATCATCCAGTTTGAGCCTCTTGTACATGGAACCGGAGATCTCCCCGGAATCCAACATGGACTTGGCGGCCTCCAGATCCCTGGCATTGGCCTCCAGTATGGCTGCACGGTTGGAATCCAACGCAACGGCCATTGCCTCCAGGGCCCTGTCCTTCACATCCGTAGACAGAACGGAGAGGGGGATGGATGCCTCCTTCGCCCTTTTCACCTCAGATACAACATCGGACATTTCGTATCGGCCGGACATGGTCATAGGATGTTTATTCTTTTGCAGAGGTGTTCTGGGGCCGCCGGATGGACGAATCGGTAAAAGACATTGTTTTTATATCACCCCATCATCGGGGTGTCTAAGCCGAGATAGCCAAGCCCGGTATGGCGGCGGTCTCGAAAACCGCTGGACCTCGTCCTCGGGAGTTCGAATCTCTCTCTCGGCGCCATTCTTCTCCATTCACCCTGCATATGACTTCCTGAAAATGGGAATATTATCGCGAACGGCCACAATGAAGCCGATTTCGAGTAACGCTAATATACCCCGACCCTCGCAGTATCATGAACGGAAACACAGCGTTCCATGAGAGACAGCGCATGCTGCAACCCTGGGCATCCGTGGTGCTCACCGTGGCCATGCTCATCCTCGAGGTCGTGGTGATCATCGACTACCTCGGATACGTGAACATCGATCAGACGGACATCGTCACATTGTCGATCGTCACTGCGGTCGTGATATTCGTCATCGGACTCGCGCTCCTCCTGAAGATGGACGTCACCGTCGACGGAGAGTACCTCTCGATCAGGACGATCGGCACCAGGAGGATCCATCTGGAGGATATAGCCGAGGCCACAGTCC
>JAEDJU010000232.1 GCA_016296195.1 Candidatus Methanomethylophilaceae archaeon
CAACATGATGCCTCTTCCTGGTCAGCCTTGCCTCCCTGAGGCCTGATTCCGTGAGCTTGACCCCTCTGTATTTGGCGTACTCCACAAGCCCGTCCTTGGAAAGGATCTTGAGCATCTCGCTGACGCTGGCGGGGGACACTCCCATGAAAGTCGCGAGTTCGGTGGTCTTGGCCACGGTGCCGCCCTCGGTAAGTTTGAGGATTGCGAGAAGATAATCTTCACGATTTCCCGTTGTCATCGGACTGCGTATAGGCATCAACCTATTAAAGGTTAGGTGCACCTAATTATGCATCCAGACATTCTGAAAAACATCCTCCAGTACATCATATATACTATCAAAATTATAGCATGACTATGACCAAAGGCATCCTCGGGATAATCGCCTGTCCCATGCTCGAAGACGAACTCCTCTACGGGATAACCAACGATCCCGAGGAGAAGAACATATTCCTCATCGAGAACAAGCACTGCGGAAGCATGAAGGAGAAGATGGAGAGGAAGGGGATATCCTTCAGGATGGTCACCGACAACGAGGTCTTCAACAGGGCCATCGATATGGAAGGGTATTCCATACTCATAAAGATGAACGATCTGGCACTTCATTCGGAACCCAAGGATCTGAAGGATTTCATAGAGAACGAAGTACGCGAGATGAACCCGTTCGTCGACGCCATAGGGCTGTACTACGGACTGTGCGGGAACTACGGATGGGATATGTCCGAGTGGGCGAGGGAGAACGGTCTGAAGCCCGTGGAGATGTTCCGCGACAGCACCGGAAGGATCTGCGACGACTGCGTCGGGGTCTCCGTGGGAGGAGGTGCCAGATATCTCGAACTGGAGAAGACCTATACCGGCATGTTCTATGTGATACCGGCCATAGCCCACAACTGGAGACCCTTCATGGCCGCAGGGGATTCCGCCAAGGTCATAGCCAGCATGGACAAGGAGATGCTGGAGGCCATGGGGATCCACGATGACGACAGTTACATCAAGTGGATGTTCGACATCTGCGGTTACAAGAACATGGTCAAGATGGACACAGGCCTGGAACCCGACAGGGAGGAGTTCGACAGGGAGTTCGACGACCTGTGCAAGATCATGGGCCTGAAGCCCATCACCATCGCGGACGGATGGATGACCATCCAGCCCGCGGTGGATATCTACAACCGCAGCAAGGGGTTCCTTTCGGAACCTCAGTTATCGAACTGACTGTTGTAGAGTTCGCAGTAGGCTCCTCCGGCCCTCATCAGCTCCTCGTGGCTGCCCTGCTCGATCACATTCCCGTCCTTCATCATCAGGATCACGTCGGCGTTCCTGATGGTGGACAGGCGGTGGGCGATGACGAAGGACGTACGGTTCTCCATCATCCTGTCCATGGCCTCCTGGATCTTCCTCTCGGTACGCGTATCGATGGAGCTCGTGGCCTCGTCAAGGATCAGCAGGGGAGCGTTCTGGACGATGGCCCTGGCGATCGTTATCTGCTGCCTCTGTCCTACCGATATGGACGAGACGTCGTCCAGTACGGTGTCGTACTTGTCCGGCAGGGTCTCCACGTAGTGATGGAGTCCGACCGCCTCGCAGGCGTCCGTCAGCTCCTCGTCGGTGACCCCTTCCTTGGAATACACCACGTTCTCGCGGACCGTGCCTGCGAAGAGCCAGGTATCTTGGAGGACCATGCTGAAGCAGTCGTGGACCTCCTCGCGGGACATGTCCTTGATGGACCTTCCGTCGATCAGTATGTCCCCGCTGTTCACCTCGTAGAATCTCATGAGCAGGTTGACCATGGTGGTCTTCCCCGCACCCGTGGGTCCTACGATGGCCACCTTCTGCCCGGGCTTCACCTTGAGGGAGAAACCGTGGATGATCTCCTTGCCTGGCACATATCCGAAGTGGACGTCTCTGAACTCGACCTCCCCCTTCACCTTGGAGGAGTCGAAGGGTTCGGTCTCATCCTTCACCATCTCCGGGAGGTCCAGGAACTCGAACACCCTCTCCCCGGCGGCGGCCGCTGTCTGCATGCTGGTGAACGCCTGGGCCATACCGGAGAGGGGCTGGGTGAACAGGCGTACATAGATCATGAACGCGACGATGACCCCGATGGAGATCTGCCCGTCGAGCGCCAGGAGCGCACCCACTATGCAGACCATGACATATCCGAAATTGCCGATGAAACTC
>JAEDJU010000233.1 GCA_016296195.1 Candidatus Methanomethylophilaceae archaeon
CAGCACCGAAACCGTTGTCGATGTTCACCACACCTATCCCACTGGCACAGGAGTTCAGCATGGTCAGGAGGGCGGACAATCCGCCGAAGGATGCGCCGTATCCGACGCTGGTCGGAACCGCTATCACCGGACAATCCGCCATTCCGCCGACGACACTCGCCAGAGCACCCTCCATCCCGGCGACTGCGATGATCGCACGGGACGTCATGATGTCCTCGGAATGGGACAGTAACCTGTGGATTCCCGCCACACCCGCATCGTAGACCCTCACGACTCTGTTACCGAGGAGTTCCGCGGTGACAGCAGCCTCCTCCGCAACCGGGATGTCACTGGTCCCGGCCGTGATGACGGTGACCTTCCCGACGGGTTCGCCGGAGGGACGTCTCCCGATCACACCAATACGGCTCATGGGATCGTAGTCCATGGGAACCTTCTCAGAGACGGAACCGGCCTTCTCCGCATCCATGCGGGTGACCATCACCGTCTCCACACCCCTATCCAGCATCACCCTGGCTATGGAAACTATCTGTTCGGGAGTCTTCCCTGCACCGTATATGACCTCGGGAACACCCTGACGGATGCCGCGATGGAGGTCCACCTTGGCGAAACCCAGGTCCTCGAAGGGTTCCAGCCTGAGCTGGAGCATGGCATCGTCGACCGAGAGCCTTCCCCCGGCCAGGTCCTCCAGGATCGCCCTGGTCTTGTCCCTGTCCATGATGTGATCCTTGAGGGGATTGATCGGACCGTATAAACATTGACGCCCATCCCTTCCTGGGAATCGGGCACAGCAACCGATATTTACCGTTTTCCAACCCATTTTTTTCGTTGCCCGAGGCTATATTCCTGTGAGGGAGACGGTGATTTTTATCCGGATGACCGTCCGAAAATGTCCCCCTTCCACCCGTCTCCATCGCATCCCGTTCATATATCACGCATAGGGGTCGAGAATCCATGGAAGAAGCATGACTGTTCCTGATGGCCGCCTGCATCCTAGAACCGGTATGGGTGGTTTGTCTGGAAAGGTCTGATAACCTCAAGAACATCGGATGGGTCGTGATCATCCTCGGCGGATTCTTCCAGGTCGGATGGTCGGTGGGACTGGATTACACCGATGGTATGACGAACCTGTTCTGGGACACCGTGGTGCTGATATCCCTGCTCATGAGCATGCTGTGCCTGTCGATACCTATGAGGTCCGGGATCAACATGAGCACCGCCTATGCGGTGTGGATAGGTCTCGGGGTCGTCCTGACCATAGTAACATCGGCACTGCTGGGGATAGAGACGGTGACGGTCGGGATGGCCGTCTTCATAGCGGTGATACTGGCAGGAGTGGTGGGACTGAAACTGGAATCCTGAAAAGACACTCCGGAAACCATTTACCCGTTCAACAGGACATCACTCGAAGAAGTGCTTCTGGCGCTCCTTGGAGATGTGAAGTATGACCTCGGCGATCTGCCTGGCCTCATTCTCGGACAGACTGACCTCCTCGCAGAGCTCGTGGTACCTGTCGACGACCTCGCGCTCCTTCTCCGAATCCCAATAACCCTCAGAGGAGACTTTCTTCGCCTTTGCGAGTTCGTCGGCTATCTCCATACGGGTGGCGATAAGGTCGATGATCTCCTCGTCAATGGCTTCGATCTGCGATCTCAGTTCTTCGGTCTTGGGCATGAACACACCGAGACCGCCATCCGCTTCTAGTATTAATAATAATAAGTGAAATAAGACTATTATCTTAAACGAACAATAAAAACACATTTCATCGTATGAAACTAGGTAATGAACGATTATGTTTATCTATGTCTATTTTGATGCAGTCCCTCATGGAGAACATGGACAGATACTTCCAAGGTTTCCCTTCACAGGAGAAGGTCGCCCGCATTCTCATGAGGTACGGCATCCGCGTGAAGGACGGCGAGGCTTTCTGCGGGGACATAGGTCAGAGCGATTCAGCCATCGGTCGTGCCGCGGGAGTGGACCGCAGGGTCGTCAGGGCGACGCTCGAACGTATCTCCAAGACACCCGAACTGAACGCAGTGTTCTCCAAGCTGCAGTCGATGCTGTCCATGATCGAACTCGCACCGGAGATAGGATGCTCGTCCATGGTCATAATCCCCACGGACGCAACCATGCCCGGGATCCTGGCGGACATCACCGCGACCCTCTACGAAT
>JAEDJU010000234.1 GCA_016296195.1 Candidatus Methanomethylophilaceae archaeon
TGCGATCCGCAGATCCGGGAAGAGACCCGGAATAAGGTGCATCTACATCACCCCTCTAAGGGCCCTCAACAGGGACATGCTCAGAAGGATGGAGGAAATGGGCTCCAAGCTGGGCATAACCGTCGGAGTCAGACACGGAGACACCCCTCAAGCGGAAAGACAGAGACAATCCAGATCCCCTCCGCAAATCCTCATCACCACTCCGGAGACCATGCAGGTTATGTTCACGGGAAAGAACCTGCGCGAACATCTGAAGAAGGTCAAATGGGTCGTCATAGATGAGATCCACGAACTGGCCGGGAACGAGAGAGGGGCCCAGCTGGCCGTCGCCCTGGAAAGACTCACTCTGTTGGCCGGGGAATTCCAAAGGGTCGGGCTCTCGGCCACGGTCGGAAACCTGAGGGAGGTGCAGGACTATCTTTCCGGGATAGGAAGGGAGGTCATCCTCTGCAAGCATGACTCGTTCAGGGACTTCAGCATCAAAGTCGAGTGCCCTGTACCGAAAGAGGATAACGCCGAACTGATGGATAAACTGCAGAGCGACCCCGACATACTGGCTGTCATGATACGTGCCAGAGAGCTCATAGACAGCGTCACATCCACCTTATTCTTCGTCAACACCAGGGAAACGGCCGAATGGTTGGCCTCGAGATACCACATGTGGGACGAGTCCTACCCCATAGGGGTCCATCACGGATCGCTGTCCAAAGAGAATAGGATGGAGACCGAGGACGCATTCAAGGCACAGGAGCTGAAAGGACTCATCTGCACATCGTCGCTCGAGCTCGGAATAGACATAGGAAGCGCAGACCTCGTCATACAATACAACAGCCCAAGACAGGTCGCCAGAATGACCCAGCGTGCCGGACGCGCAGGACATCGCATAGGCGGGAAGATCAGGGCGGAGATCCTGGCCACCGCACCTGACGAAGTCTTGGAAGGAATGGTGGTCGCCAGAAGATGCGAGGCGAAGATAATGGAATACACGGCAGGAAGACCGAATCCCCTGTCTGTCCTTGCCAATCAGCTTGTGGCCATGACCATGGCCGGCGGCATAGAACCGGACAAGGCCTTCACCCTGGTCAAAAGATCGTATCCGTTCAGGGACCTCACCCGCAAGGATTTCGACGACACCGTGGAGCAACTGAAGTCCATCAAATTGTTGCTGGACTACGAAGGGGTCCTCCGTCGCTCGAGGAAGGGGATGAACTACTTCTACGAGAACATCTCGATGATCCCCGACGAAAAGACATACCTGGTCAGGGACATCGGCTCCAGAGCGGTCATCGGTACCCTGGACGAGAGCTTCGTAGCCACCCTGGAAGGGGATCTGGCACTTTTCATCGCCAAAGGAAGGACATGGCGTGTGGTGGAACAACGCGAGGACGAACTCCTGGTCGAGGAGGCCCGTACCGTAGGCAACGTCCCGGCCTGGGAGGGTTCCGACATCCCGGTGCCGTTCGAGGTCGCCATGGAGGTCGGAAGACTGCGCCGCATCAGGAATTTCGACAAGTATCCGGGAGATGCGGAGGCGGTGAAGAGGGCCAAGGATTATCTGGATGAACAGACCGAGAAATGGACGGTCCCCACCGACGACACGGTCACCATCGAGATCGGAGACCGCCTTGCCATCATCAACTGCTGCTTCGGGAGCAGGGTCAACGAGACGCTGTCCAAGATAATCTCCGCCCTGATAACGGCCAGGATCGGGGAGAGCATAGGGATTTCGACCGATGCATACCGCATAATCCTGGAACTCCCCCGGAACATCGACCGCAGGGTGATCAGGGATACGTTCCTATCCATAAAACCCGGGACGGTGGAGGCCCTCTCCCGTCTCACCATACAGAACTCCTCCCATCTGAAATGGAGGTTCATGAACATCGCGAAGAAGTTCGGGATAATAGAGAAAGGCGCCGACCGCCGCTACATAAACTACTCCAAGCTCTTCGACCTGCACCGTGACACCCCTGCGTTCAACGATGCGGTCAGCATGGTCCTCTGGGAAGACTTGGATATGCAGAACACCGAACTTGTGGTGAAGATGATCGCCGAAAAGAAGATCAGGATCGTCGAGCAGAACGTCTCGCACATCGGTCTGGAAGGGATAACCCGCTCGAAGGAGCTCATGCAGCCGGCCCGTGCAGACCACGCCATCCTGG
>JAEDJU010000037.1 GCA_016296195.1 Candidatus Methanomethylophilaceae archaeon
CGTGAAAGGGAGAGGATCACTCACCGATCATCCTCTTGACGGGAAGGTACGCCCTGTCCAGAACATCCTTGTCCAGGACGACCTCGCCATCGAGGGTCTCCAATGCGTGGAGGACGGAATCAAGGGTGGTCATCTTCATGGCTGAACACACGGCGTATTCCGGGAAATGGAACCTCTTACCGGGACACTCCTTCTCCAGACGGTGCTTCATGCCCACTTCGGTGACGATGATGATGTCCTCGGAATCGGACCTGTTGGAGATGCCTATCATCTTCTCGGTGGAACCTATGTGGTCGGCGAGGGCAAGGACATCGGGCCTGCACTCGGGATGGGCGACCACGGGTGCACCTGGATAGGCCTCCTTCAATCTGCGGACCTGCTCCGCGGTGATGCACTGGTGGATGGGACAGAAACCGGTCCAAAGATGTACGTCCTTGTCGGCGCACTTGGATGCGGAGTATGCACCGAGGTTCTTGTCGGGAACGAATATGACATCCTTGGTTCCGAGACCTCCGACGATTTCGACGACGTTCGATGATGTGCAGCAGACATCCATCCTGGCCTTGCAGGCAGCGGTGCTGTTCACATATCCCACGACCTCCGCACCGGGATGACACTCCCTGGCCCTGTCGATCTGATCGGGGGAACACATGGCCGCCATGGCGCAAAGTGCCTCGGGTTCTGGCATGAGGACCTTCTTCCCGGGATTCAGGATCTTCGCGCTCTCCGCCATGAATGTGACACCGCAGAACACGATCACATCGGCATCCGTCTCCGATGCCTTGATGGACAGGCCGAGTGAATCACCAACATGGTCGGCCACATCCTGTACCTCGGCGAGGCAGTAGTTGTGTGCCAGAATGACTGCGTTGTGCTTCTCCTTCAGAGACCTGATGCGGTCCACGATGCTTTCCATGGACGGGCCATCGATACATGATATATAAGGGCACATGTGAGGGTCCGTGACATAACGAGAATTATCAACCATCCCGCAATACACGGGGTCATGAGCGACAGAGAGGATCTGGCAGACAGCAGATTCGCATGCACCCGCAGGGAGAGGGCCGTGTTCGAGGCGGGAATCAAGATGGGGACCATCTACCATCAGTTCGTCGGCACACCCTTCAACACTGAGACGGTCGATGGATTGGAGAGAATGATAGAGAAGACCATCGGGGTCCAACCCTATGTGACCGAGGTGTCCGTCTCCATCGACAGGTCCGTGTTCCGCAGAGGCGACGACACATACTCGTACATCTCCCTCACAGGCGAGATGATCGATGCCAAGGTGACGATAGAGATGGACGGTTCCAGGGTCACCGCCGAGATGAGGTACGATCCGGAACTCGACTACCCGCTGATGTTCATATCATCCGTACAGTGATCCACGGGATTGTAAGTTTAAAGGGTCCTAAATCCTATTGTATATATCATACAAAAAAACCGACCCTTTAAATATCAATTTGCATATACTGGTACGTCCAGTCTATTCTCTGGCGGGCTTCACATGATATCTGACATAAAAATCGGCATAACGGGGCTCCCCGGCTCCGGAAAAACCTATGCACTCCTCCGCGTCATCGAGATGCTCCAGGACGGAGAGATGTCCATCGGGGGCATGATCGACGAACCCATAGGGGACGGTAGGCACAAGACCGGTTTCACCGTCAGGAACCTCCTCACAGGGGAGACCGAGGTCTTCGCCAGCACGACCATCGAGAGCAAGATCATGGTCGGGAAGATCGGCGTGGACCTGTCCAAACTGGAGCAGGTCGGAGTCGCTGCGATCAGGGAGGCATGCGAGAAATGCGACATCATCGTCATCGATGAGGTCGGCAAGATGGAGGTCGAGAGTCAGGCCTTCATCGATGCCGTAAAGGACGCACTCGATGCCGAGAAACCCATGATCATCACACTCCACAAGAAATCGAGGAACCCCCTCCTGCAGGACATCAGGAGAAGGGACGATGTCAGGATACTCGAGGTCACCCCGACCAACAGGAACATCCTGCCGTACAAGATCGTGCGCCTCATGAACGGTGAGAACGTTTGAGGCCCGATGGGATTTTGATCAGGGAGGGGAGCACGGACATCCTCGTGCCCCGCACCCACTCCGTACACGGACCCGGAAAGATCCAGGGTTCCGTCTTCTTCAATGAGCAGATGTCCTTCAACAGGGACGTCAGCGTCATGTTCCTCAGAGCCGTCGGCAGGGACCTCACGGTCGCCGATGCCATGACGGCCACCGGTTCAAGGGCCGTCAGGATAGCCAACGAGGTCAAGGGCGTCCAGGTGACCGCGAACGATATCAGCGCCGATGCAATACCGTATATCGACGCCAACATCGAGATTAACAACCTGGACAACTGCGTGAGCTCCCACAGGAACATGCATTCTCTGTTCGCGGAGAACACCTTCGACTACGTGGACCTGGATCCGTTCGGATCCCCGGTACCGTTCATACAGTCGGCCATCAGGGGATGCAGGCGCAAGGGGATCCTGGCTATAACCGCCACCGACACCGCACCGCTCGCGGGAGCGCATGCCGCCAAATGCAGACGCAGATACCAGTCGGAACCGATCCGCGGATTCATGTGCCATGAGGGAGGATTGCGCATCCTCATGTGCACCATCGCCAAGGAACTTGCAAAATTCGACCGCGGGATGAAACCTCTGCTGTCCTTCTACGCGGACCACTACTTCAGGACCTACATACAGGTGCTGGATGGTGCGGAGGCCGCGGATTCCACCTTGGAGAAACTAGGATACATGCACTACGACATGGAGACCATGGAACGTTCCACGTCGAAGCTCCCCGACGACGAGCACAGACTCGGACCGTTCTGGCTGGGGCCCCTCCACGACCAGGAGTTCGTGTCGAGGATGGATGCCACAGGTCTGGCCGCGGAGAAGAGATGCAGGAAGTACCTGGACCTCTGGAGGAACGAACTCGACACAGAGGTCTTCCTCTACGACATGAGCGAACTGTCATCCCACATCAAGATGTCCCCTCCGAGGATAGACGACTTCGTGGACTTCCTCAACCAGCACGGAAAGGCATCGAAATCCCATGTGTCCCCCACATCCTTCAAGACGGACATCCCGTTGGAGGAACTGATTCCGCTCTACAGGGACTTCAGTCCGGATTCCGGAAGGCAGTGAGCGTTGCCAGACGCCCCGCGATACCCTATTATAGACCCGTCACTTCTTAGAGGGTATAGGTGCCAAATCATGCCCAGTCTAGCTATCATCGGAGCCCAGTGGGGAGACGAGGGGAAAGGAAAGATTACAGACTACCTTGACGAGAAGGCCGACCTCATCGTCCGTTTCCAGGGCGGGAACAACGCAGGTCACACGATCATCGTGGATGACAAGGTGTTCAAACTCCACGGACTCCCGTCCGGAGTCGTGAGGCCCGGTAAGCTCGCGGTCATCGGTAACGGAGTCGTCGTCAACCTGGAGGAACTGGGTGACGAGATCAACCAGGTCCTGGAGAACGGAGGGTCCATCGACGGACTCAGGATCTCCGACAGGGCCCATCTCATCATGAACTACCACAAGAAGCTGGACGGTGCCGAGGAGAAGTACCGCGGAAAGAACGTGGTGGGCACCACCAAGAAGGGTATCGGACCCGCATACCAGGACAAGATCGCCAGGATCGGTTTCCGTGCCGGAGACCTGTTGGAGGAGGACCTCCTCAAGGACAAGATCTCCTTCGTGATACCCTACAAGAAGGACCTCCTCAACATGATGGAGGCCGAACCCTGCTCATGCACCAACGAGTCCCTTCTGGAGAAGATGCTCGGATGGAAGGAGAGGATCGGAGACTGCATCTGCGACACCTCCGTCCTGATCAACGATGCCCTCGATGACGGGAAGAACGTCATCTTCGAGGGAGCACAGGGAGCCATGCTCGACATAGACCATGGAACCTACCCCTACGTCACATCCTCTGCCACATGCGGAGGAGGAGTGTGCACCGGATCCGGAATAGCACCCAACAGGCTGGACAAGGTCATCGGAGTCGTGAAGGCGTACACCACCCGTGTCGGTGAGGGACCCTTCGTCTCCGAGCTCAGCGGTGAGGAGGAGCTCGCACTCCAGAAGAAGGGAGGGGAGTTCGGAGTCACCACCGGACGCGGAAGGAGATGCGGATGGCTGGACCTGGTCGTACTGGAGCATGCCAAGAGGATGTGCGGATTCACATCCCTGTGCATAACCAAGATCGATGTCCTCAACGACATCCCCGAACTCCCCGTCTGCGTCGCATACGAGATCGACGGAGAGGAGGTCAAACACTTCCCTGCATCCATCTCCAAGCTCAACAGGGCGAAACCCGTCTACGAGACCATGAAAGGATGGAAAGGATGGGATGACACCGAGGCACTCATCAAGGGCGGATACGACAACCTCCCCGGAGAGATGAGGGAGTACATCGAGTTCACCGAGAAGTACCTCAAGGTGCCCGCGGACCTCATCAGTGTCGGACCTGACAGAGACGAGACCATCGACCGCAAGGGCGACTGGTGGAACTGATCACAGTGGCGGGGAGACCCGCCACCAAAACCTCATATCATTCTGAAACCTAAACACCGAACAAATCGAAGGGCAGTTGATCCATTCCCCTTCAACATCAGCAAAGACACTTCATGGCCGGTATCGCATTCCATGTGAACATGGCCTGTGTCCTGATATCGGAAGTGATCATTCCTCATCGAGTGCTGTGATTAACCATCAGTTGGCATGGATGAGCTCCATCATCCAAGAATACCGATCTCCAATCTCTGATGGGATACTTCCACGACTGAGGTACCTTCCACCAGATGGCTGACTGCGATTGCCACCGTATCGACATGTTGCTTATCATCGAATACATCCCGATTACTGGAAGGGATCTTCCTCTTCACAGGACCTCATGGATTCTGAAAGATGACTGATCCGGATGTGCTGGACTGCTCCTTCGACACAGGCCTTGTAATAATACGAGGTATCGGAACAACCCGTTGTTCTTCAGCTTCATTGTTCAACTGTAATAATCTATTTAAGGCCCTGAACAGCAACTCTTTAACCTATAAAGACAACACACCGTCATGCCTCATCCAACGGATAATAACGTCATTCGCCTTACGGATCCGGAGATATCCATTGAGACGGTAGGCGGAAAGGCGATCAACCTATCACAGATGATGAAGGACGGTTTCAGGGTACCTCCCGCTTTCGCCATCACCGTGCATGCATACGATTCCTTCATCAGAGATACCGGACTCCGTGACAGGATATCCGCTAAACTCGAAAGGATCGATTTCAACGATGAGAATTCCTTGGCAGAGGTTACCGAGAATATCCGCTCCATGATCGCATCGGAGAGTATGCCGTCCTGCATCGCAGATGAGATCGATTTGTTGCTTTCTGAGTACGGCGATTCCTATTATGCCGTACGCTCATCCGCAGTGGCTGAGGACCTTCCCGATGCCAGTTTCGCAGGACAACAGGACACATTCCTCTTCATAAACCCCAGTGACGTTCCGAAGATGGCGGTCATGTGTTGGGCATCGTACTGGAACGAACGTGCCGTGAAGTACAGACACGATGCAGGCATCGATCATCTCTCGACCGGTATGGCCGTGGTGGTCCAGAGGATGGTCTCCTCCGGAACCAGCGGTGTGATGTTCACAGTCAATCCCGTCGACGGCAAGAACGATGTCGTCATAGAATCCTCATGGGGGTTGGGCGAATCAATTGCATCCGGGGTCATCACTCCCGACAGATTCGTCATAGGGCGCGACGGCATAGTCAAGGAAAGGAATATCAGACATAAGGCGAAGGGATATTTCCTCAGGGACGGCACCAATCAATTGGTGGATATCGATCCCCCCAGGATGGATATGCCATCCTCGGATGATGACCTTCTGAGGGAGGTGTTAGATCTCGGAATGAGGCTGGAGGAACATTTCAATGCGCCCCAAGATGTGGAATGGGCCGTCGAGGCGGGTGTACTCTATGTGCTCCAGTCCAGGAACATCACGACGATATCCGAACCCGAAGAGCACGATGACATCTTATGGACAAGGGGTTACGGTGACGAGTATTGGGCGGATGCCACGACACCCATGTTCTTCGAGGTCATGGGAAAGATGCTCACCAAATACGTCAACCACGAGGGTGCCAAGATGATGGGTTACAAGGACCTCACATCCGGACCTCTGATCAAATTGCACAAATCCAGAGCATACTTCAATGCGTGGGTGTTGGAGCGTGTGTTCTCATATTATCCCAAATTCGTCCGTTCGAAGGAACTCCTCAACTACTTCCCGTTGGAGGATCAGGAGCGCATCTCAAAGTATCCGACTCACATGGGCAAGGCGATATGGTCCCAGATCCGGGTTCTGTTCCTGGACCATGACGGCTTCATGTTGTTGACCGATCGCGCTTACAAGAAATGGGCCAAGGGATTCATGCTCGTATGCGATGAATTCGATGCCACGGATCTGACGAATCTCTCCGATGAGGAGCTTTTGGCACTGTACAAAAAGGTGGAGAATGCGTCCATCAAACATTATCAATTGATCCGCTACGGGATGGTTTCGCATTCTATCGCCACCAACCTGATGGTCAAGAACTGGTTGATCAAGTGGATAGACGACAAGGATGGGTCCTACTACGCCGGCCTGATCTCGGGATTGGAGAACAACAAGACCGTTGAGACCAACATCGGATTCTCCGAGATGGCCAAGACCGTGAGGAACGATCCGGAACTCAAGAGGAGAATCGATTCCATGACCTCGGAGGAATTCCTTGATTGGTTGGAAGGTCAGGACAACAGACTCCGGGAACAGTTGGAAGATTTCGTCGATATGTACGGACACCGTTCAAACACCAGGGAGATCTACTATCCCAGGTGGCGCGAGAACAGACCATACATCATCGATGTGGTACGTCTCCTCTCCGATTCCGATTCCGATCTGAAGGAATTGGAGCAGCAGAGACGCAGGGAGCGTCATGAGTTGGAGAAGGAGGTCAGGAAGAAGATCAGGAGGAGCGGCATCACGGGTGTGTTCAGATGTGCTCTCTACGGTGTCGTACTGGGATTGGCACAGAAATACCTGACATTCAGGGAGAACCAGAGGTTCTACCTCGATCACATCCTGTTCAGAGAACGTCTTGCACTGTTGGAATTCGGAAGGAGGTTGGCCGAGCGCGGCGTCATCGATACCGAGGAGGATGTATTCTTCCTGTTCGAGACCGAGGCCCTGGAGATCTTCGCATCCGATTCCACCGAACGTTTCAAGGATATAGAATCCCGCAGGGCGGAGTTCTTCAGATACGGGAACATCCTTCCGCCCAAGTTCGTGAGGAACGGTATCGATTTCGATGACACCATCGTCACGGATCACTCCAAGTCCATACACGGCACTGCATCCAGCCCCGGTGTAGTGACGGGGAGGGTGCGTGTGGTGGAGAACATCGACGGTCTTTCGGAGATCGAGGACGGTGACATACTGGTCACCAGCAACACCGATCCGGGTTGGACCGCCGCATTCTCGAGATTGGGAGGATTGATCACCGAGACGGGAGGCATATTGTCTCACGGGGCCGTCATATCAAGGGAATACAGGATCCCCGCAGTGACGGCGGTGATGGGTGCCACAAAGATGTTCAAAACAGGTCAGATAGTCACCGTTGACGGTAACGACGGCATAGTATATCCGGAGGAGAAGGAATGAAGGATCACATAGAGTACAACGAGAGCCTGTATTTCAATTTCCATGATGAAGGAAACGACCTCACGACGTTCATGAGGATCGGCAACAAACCCAACAAGGACGAGAAGAGTCTGTTCTTCGTCATCATGACCTCGGAGAGGACGTATGGTTTCAGACATGCGACGCCGTGCGACGACGATCCGAACTCGATCGGAGGCCTCACGTTCAAGAGATCATCCTCGGGAACATGGTCCCTGACATACAGAGGCGTGGTAGTCGACATGAAGGCCGCTCACCCCGTTCCCATCCCTGTCGCCATGGATGTCGAATGGAAACCACAGAACCCCGAGATGGATTACAGGAGGTGTGTGAACGAGGCGCAGGCGGAGATGTCCTCAAAGGTGGCATCCGAACATCTGGAACAGTTCGGTATCGCCGATGGTTCACTGATCATCGGAGAAGAGAGCTACTCGATCCATGGTACCGGAGAGAGGGATTTCAGTGCCGGTGTCAGGGACTGGGGATCACCCGAGATGTGGGCATGGATCAATTCCGTGTTCATGGAGAGGGAGGCCTTCAACATCACCAAGCTGAGTACCGACATGGGTGATGTGGATGCAGGTTACTTCTACACCGACGGAGACAATCATCCACTGAACGATGTGTCCATCGATCTGAGGTACAAGAACGATGTGCCTTCATCGTTCACACTGTCCATAAAGGACATGTCCGATTCATCGTACGATGTGGAAGGTACCGTCATCAGGTATGCCATGCTGCCCATGGGAAACGATAACGAGATGCTGCTCATCGAGACCATCTCGGAATATGTATGGGATGGCAAGAAGGGATTCGGCATCGCGGAGTTCCTGGTCCGCAGGGGATGAGTGGCGGACATCCGACCATCAACCTCTACGTGGGTCCGGTGTCATTGACCGGCCCCTCCCCCATCATGTCTTCTCGTGATAGAGACTCCGCGATACTACTTCTTTATAAGATGCAGGAACGGTGACACCTTGGAGGAATATGATGGCCGATGAATGCACAGTCAGTGTCATGGCTGGAGTCTGCAGGAAGAACTCCAAGATACACGTGAAACAGAACGATGATGGGATGACCGTCACGATAACGATAGAGAGCGACTGCCCGATGGTCTCCAAGAACCCCCTTCCGACCGACATCATCGCCTGGGAGGAGGTGGGGGCACCCTTCGATCAGAGCAAGGTGTACGCATGGGCGAGCGAGAACATCAGACACACCGCATGTCCGGTGCCCTGCTGCATCATCAAGGGGATCGAGGTCGCATCCGGACTCGGTCTGAAGAAGAACCCGGAGATCAGCATCGAGTGATTCCCGGGAATCAAACCCCTTTCCCACCAACCTCACTGATTGTTGCTTCGGAAACAACGAAAGGTTGGATATCTCCTTTATAAACCCAGGAACCGAGTCGTATTCATGACTCGTGATTCAACCCAACTTATTGCTGCCGTGACCGTTGTGGTCGCCATCCTCGCATCCATCACCGTTGTGACCGAGATTGTTACTCCGGAGGGAAACGATACCGTACAGGGCGATTGGTACCTGACCGAGATATACTCCGTGGAGGATGGGAGACGGGTGATAGAACACATAATACCGGAGACCCGTTCAGGGGAATATACCCTCACGATATCCGTTGAGAACGGGAACATGATAACCGGCGTCTTCCACGACGGCCAAGTGGCCGGTACCGTGGAAGGTGACACCATAAACTGTTCCTTCACCCGCGATGGTTCGGAGTTCCCCTGCCAAGGAATAATCCGGAATGGTATGATCCTCGTCTCAACATTGTGTTCATCGACCGTTGATGGTAGGACGGTCATCTACGCCGTGGATGCCACGTTCTGCAGGGGAGAGACGGTGATTATGGAAACAGGGACCATTCCTGTATCATTGCTGATCGATTCCGCCTCACCTTACTCCGATGATGATCCCCCAACCCCCATCCTGGATATCCTGGATACGGGCGGACGTCTGATGACCGCCACAGACTCCTTCGGGACGGATTATGTCCTGTTGATGGATGACAGGAGAACTCTGTCGGGAGGACACGGGATTATGTCGATGGATGGTTCGGTCTCTGAGATGGAGTTCACCGTCTCCGATGGGGTGATCTCCATAACACATCTGTGACGGTACGGATACCGACCCCAGATGGATGATGACACGGGTCGGAAAATTCCTTATATAGGCTTTATGCGTAAACCGCCTCGATTGTCATGAAGACTAAGATTAAGGCATCCAGAAGGTCCTTGGGAATGAACTACGCGATCCGTGAGGTCACAGTCCCCGCCGCCGAGGCCGCCAAAGCCGGGAAGAAGCTTCTGAGCCTCAACATCGGGGACCCCAACAAGTGGGATTTCGAGACCCCGGAGTACTTCAAGGCAACACTCAGAGCCGCGGTCGATCAGGTCGACAACGGATACGGTGACTCACAGGGTAACCTCGACCTCAGAGAGGCCATCGTGGATAGGGAATACGAGAAGCACGGCGTCAGGATCACCTCCGACGACGTGTATGTCACCGCGGGAGTGAGCGAATGCATCAACATGCTCATGGGAACATTCCTCGAACCCGGTGACGAGGTCCTCGTACCCGGACCCGGATACCCCTCATACGCACAGTACATCAACTTCTACGAGGGAAGTGTCGTCCCCTATAGGATGATAGAGGAGGAGGACTGGAGACCCGATGTGGACATGATCCGCAAGAGGATCACGGACAAGACCAAGGCACTCGTGGTCATCAACCCCAACAACCCCACAGGTGCGGAGTACGAGGAGAAGGATCTCAGGGAGATCGGAGATATTGCCGCCGAATACGGCATCCCCCTCATCTCCGACGAGATCTACGACAAGATCGTCTTCGACGGAGAGTTCTACTCCATGTCCAAGCTCTCATCGGATGTCCCGAGGATCATCCTCAACGGATTCTCCAAGGTCAACCTCATGCCCGGATGGAGGATGGGTTACTGCTACTTCATGGACGAGGAGGGACTCATGGACGAGATCCGCTCGGGATTCATGAAGCAGGCGAGGGCAAGGATCTGCCCCAACGTACCCTGTCAGGCTGCAGCCAGAGCATCGCTCCA
>JAEDJU010000235.1 GCA_016296195.1 Candidatus Methanomethylophilaceae archaeon
TGGGGTTCGCCTTGAGGTTGGAGACCTTCTCTCCGACCTTCCTTCCGTGGAAGTAGATGTCATCGCCGATACGGACGAAGTTGATGGGGGTTCCGTAGGGGTATCCGTCCTCTCCGATGGTGGAGATGACGGCCATCTTGGCACGGTCGATGAGAGCGTACATCTCATCCTTTGTCAACTGGTATTTCTGCATGTTGGGCTGCATGATATCGGTATCAGATGGAGGTGTGTAGATGATAAAGGTCTGGTTTCTGAATGGATACCATGGAGGCCCCATCGATCCTTTCCATAAGGTCCTCGTAGATCGCCCTTGTCGCATCCATGCTCTCCAGGTTGAACACGACGGTCTTTCCTGTTGTGTGGACCACTATACATCCGTTCACATCCTTCCAAACGGCCAGTCTGTATTTTCCGAACTCATCGTTCCTGAAGTTCCCTGTGAGGACCTTGCTGTTTCCGAGCCCACCTACTCTGTCTCCATAGTCCATGTCGGTCCTGATCTCCACATATGTGATGTCTCCGTAGTCCACATCCTCGTGCATCAGGGTTGCATCTATCGATAGGCTGTCGTCATCGAGAGTAGCGGAGATGTTTCCGATGGTCATCATCCAGGCAACGAACATCAGGATGACCGCAATTGCCACAACACAGATTGTCGCCATGATCCTCCTCTTCCTTCTGAATACCACTTTGTCCTCGGGTGTCGGTGGAAGCAACGTCTCGATCCGAACATCGGGAATTTTGGATTCCAATTCCTCCAGGATGGTTGTGGTCTCCTCGACCGTCCCCATGTTGAACGCTATCGTCCTCTTCCCGGTCTTGATGATAATCACCAGCGGTATTCTGGAATCCACTGCTCTGACATGGGGTCCCAGCGAGCCGTTAGTGAAGTCCCCGCTACCATATCTTAGGCCACCGTATCCGAACACACGGGTGCCGCGATCCAATGATCTGACGGATGTGAACGAAGTTATCGATGTGTATGGAATCTCCTGATCTACGAATGGTGCGGTGATGTGGATCGATCTCTCTCCGAACTTCACATTCGTTCCGCCCATGAAGGCCGTCGGCAGTATCAACAGGATCATTGAAATCAGCATGATGACGGAGAACAGGACTATGTCGATGAGACCGTTCATCAGCAGGAACACATCCATGACATTCAACGCGATGGTCAGGATCAGCCCCGCGAGGAACTTCTGCGAACCCTTCATGCCTGTTATTCGGAGCATCTGTTATTAATGGTGTCGTAGACAGGAATATTTCCTAATGATAGAATTATTATTAATGGTGATAACAATCCTTTCGCATGGATGACCGTCTTCTCCAGTACTTCATCGATCCGCGCACGAGTAAGATCCTCCTGGACATAGTCCGTGAGAACAGGATCACCGTAAAGAGGCTCTGTGAGAACAATCCGGGCACCCCCAGGTCCACCATGTACCGTATCCTCAACAAGATGGAGAGGGAGGGGTTCGTGGAGGTTGTCGATTATCAGCAGAAGAGGGGAACCGTGGAGAAGACATATTCCCCATCATCCTCACTCAAGATGGGTCCGGACCCGAACGATGTTTCGTCCGATGACATAGCGGTTTTGTTCATGTCGTTCTGCGTGGGATTCGCAAATCAGTTCAGGGAATACGCCCTGAAGCATCCGGGGAAGCTGGATGCCCGCAACGGGGTGTTCGGATACTGGACCGCTCCGGTGTATGCGACCGACAGGGAGTTGCAGGTCCTCATCGAGAACTTCGGTCAGCACATAGACCGTTATTCGAAGAAGGATGCGGACGGGGACAGGAAGCTCCATTCCATAGGGTTCATCGTGTCTCCGCCTGCGGATGATGTTTCAGGAGAGGGCCCTCAGTAAGGCCTCTGGATCCTTGGATGAGATCATGATGCCGTGACCCATCCCCTTGACCTTGATCTCGACCCCGCCGTTGTTGCCCGGTGCGATGTATCCGAGTCCCTTGGTCCAGAGTCTGATGCCCCAGCCGCCGTATTCGCGGACCGCATAGATCCTGTCACGAACATTCGCCTCGGCGATGTCCTCGAGATGGATCCTCCTGGTTTCTATGGTCTTGATCGTCAGATACTCCCCATCCACATCGACTGTCATCCTCAACAGGAGCGCCAGGGCGATCACGAA
>JAEDJU010000236.1 GCA_016296195.1 Candidatus Methanomethylophilaceae archaeon
GCATAGGGTCCGAAACCGCTCATGGTGAGCATCCTGGGCTTCATTCGTCACCACCTCCCATGATCTCCTCCACGATCGACATCTGGTACTCCGACGGTTCGGTGCCGGTGCACCTCCTGTAGAACTCCCTCAATGCCGATATGGGGTCCATGTCCTCATCCGGTGTCACCTCATCGTCCATCGAGCTCTCCCCGATCGAGGGTGTGGTGAGTCCGATGACGTTGGGGTACACCTCGCGGACGCGGTCCATGGGGTTGTCGGGATTGTCGGTGAGGTCCACCTGATAGTAGTCCTCCCTGTGGGGGTTGTCCTTCCCCGCCGCGATGATCTCCTCCAGGGGTCCTCTGATCCTCCTCAGGTCCCTGAGGGGGACGAGGGGGATGGTGCTGACATTCACTCCATCTTTGCTGACATCGATCACGGTGACGCTCTTCTCGTCATCCGCCTCGGACACGGAGTACTTCAGGGGTGTTCCGCAGTACCTTCCCTTGGAACCTACGTTCTGGGGTCTGTGGATGTGTCCCAGGGCGATGTAGTCGAAGTCGTCGAAGACGGAGATGTCCACGTTCTCACTGGTACCGACGTACACCTTCTCTGAATCGCATCTGTCAGGGTTGACGCCGGCGTTGGTGACGAACTGGTGGGTTACGGCGATCCTGATGTCCTCCCCGTCCACGAGTTCCGTGTGGGATATGGCGGATCTCACAGCATCCTCGTAGCTCTCGATCCTGTCCTCGGGATGGGCGTTGCGGGCGTGGACGGGTTTGATGAACGGCAGGAGGTAGATTCCCACCGTGAGGTCGTCCTTCCTCTGGACGTATCTGATCATCTCGCCCTCGTAACGGCTGACTATGTGGATGCCCTTGGACCTGAACAGCTTGCTCCCGAAGTGGAGTCTGTCCATGGAGTCGTGGTTCCCGCTGATCATGTAGGTCTCGATATCCCTCTCCGCCAGTTCCGTCAGGAACCAGTCCAGTATGTTGACGGCGGATACAGTCGATGACGTTCCGTCGTCGAAGATGTCCCCTGCGACGATGAGTCCGTCTACCCCCTGCTCCTCGGCCAGGTCCATGATCTGTCCGAGGATGTGCCTCTGATCTTCCTCAAGATCCCTTCCACCGAGTTTCTTCCCCAGGTGGAGGTCCGAAATGTGCATGTATCTCACAAAATCACCTCAGTCTCAGTTCCTGTAGGCCGGAATCTGTCTCGCCATGGTTGTATCTGCAGACCACGTTGAACCTGTATCCCACGTTGGGGAGCAGGTCGTCCACCAGGAAGTAGTTCCTGCCGGGCGTCTGCCTGTACTCCGATATCTTGAACGGTTTTCCGGAGATCTCCAGGTAGATTTCGAGTCTGTACTCGCCCTCGGGTCCGTCGAAAACGACCATCGACCTCCCGTTCTGTCCGATGGAGACGGTCCTGACGTCCCCCTCGGACCACTCGAGTGCGGTCCTGCGCTCCCTCGGGGACACCCCGTTTGCCAGACGGTCGATGTCCACGGCGGAGCTGCGGATGGACCTGTCCATAGCGGATCTGGGAACGTTCCTGGATACGGTGTCGTCCCTCTTCTTGTAGGAGAGGAGATATGCCTGGGCATCCTCCGCCTCGCATTTCTCGTCGCTCACGATGTCGAAGAGTCTCAACAGGTCTCCGTTGATCCCGGAGTAGTCTCCCATATCGTAGCGGTCGATCATCTTGTACAGTGTGGGGCGTGAGATGTTGAACGCATCCGCCACGTCCGACAGGGACAGTTTCCGTTTTATCGCATCCCCGGTGGGGGAGCTCGTTCTCTCCATGTTTCTCATGATGAAGGTCTTACTATTTAAGATTTTATTAATTGTCAATTTACAATTTTTGTAAAATGAATTATTGTATTAATTTTGGGATTAATGCCTGATATTTGCTTTTTATTTATAAATGGAGACGGTGATATCAGGATGATTTTCCTAATCTGTAAAAAATATATTATTACAGAATAACGGATTCGGACGATTGTTGGAAGAAGTGGGAAGGGATCGTGGGTCGGTATCCCATCATGATCGGATCAGTGGCGGTGTGATCTTGACATCCGGCATCTGTCACGAAACACTTGGACGGATGTAATGGATGGAGATTCTCATCGTCGGATTTTGACCTTAAACGGTAG